>NZ_CP064908.1:3000000-3202093 GCF_015841355.1 Synechococcus sp. CBW1107 | reverse complement strand
CGTCCACCCCTCGCTCGGCAAGTGGCCGAATATAGGCAGCTCCCATGACCCGCACGGTCTTTAATGAAGCGCTTCGCGGCTCCGCTCCGCTCCCCAGCCATGACCTCCCCCAGTGCCCCTGGCCTTCCGTCGCCCCGCCGGCGGGCCCTGGCCGCCGCCGGCCTCTGTGGCCTGCTTCTGGGCGGGTGCGCGATCTCCCTGCCGAACATGCCGGGTTTTCCCAATCGCGGCACCATCGCCCCTGGTCCCCGGGTCAGTGACGCCCCACCCGCCGCACCGATTCAGCCGGGCAACAACTTCATCGTCAACGCGGTTGACAAGGTCGGCCCGGCCGTCGTGCGCATCGACACGGTCAAACGGGTGATCAATCCCCTCGGGGGCCTGTTCGGCGGAGGGCCTTCGATCCAGCAGCAGCAGGGCCAGGGGTCAGGCTTCATCACCCGCTCCGACGGGGTGATCCTCACCAACGCTCACGTCGTGGAGGGCACCGCCGAGGTGTCGGTGACCCTGCCGGATGGGCGCAGCTTCAACGGCAAGGTGCTTGGCGCCGATCCCCTCACGGACATCGCCGTGGTCCGGGTGGTGGCCCAGAAGCTGCCGGTGGCGCCCCTGGGCGATTCGGCCAAGGTGAGGCCTGGTGAGTGGGCGATCGCCATCGGCAACCCCCTCGGCCTCGACAACACGGTCACCGTGGGCATCATCAGTGCCATCCAGCGCACCAACGCCATCGGCGAAGGCCAGCGTGTTCCCTACATCCAGACGGATGCAGCGGTGAACCCGGGCAACAGCGGCGGCCCGCTGATCAACGACCGCGGTCAGGTGATCGGTGTGAACACCGCCATCCGCCAGGCGCCGGGAGCCGGTCTGAGCTTCGCGATCCCGATCAACCTGGCCAAGCAGATCGCCGCCCAGATTCTGGAGAAGGGACGAGCCTCCCATCCCTACATCGGCGTGCGTCTCCAGGCGCTCACACCCCAGCTGGCGCGGGAGATCAATGCCACCTCCAGTGAATGCCGCCTGCCTGAAATCGATGGAGTCGTGGTGGTGGAGGTGCTCAGGGACAGCCCGGCGGCCAAGGCGGGCCTGCAACCCTGCGACCTGATCGAGACCGTTGGAGATAAGAAGGTGAAGAACCCCTCCGAGGTCCAGGTGGCCGTTGATCAGGGCAAGGTCGGCCAATCTCTGGCGATCAGCATCAAGCGGGGCAGCAGCAGCCGCACCGTCACCCTCAAGCCTGCGGAGCTGAGGTCCGGCGAGTGAGTCCCTCGGCACCGAGCCGTCCCAGGCGGCAGCTGGTGGTGATGGCCCGCTGGCCGGCGGCCGGCCGTTGCAAGAGCCGCCTGGGAAAGGGCATCGGCCTCGTGGGCGCTGCCCGCATCCAGCGCAGGCTCAGTGAGCACACCCTGGCGACAGCCCGGCGGCTGGGCGGCCCTGAGCTGGTGCTGGCCGTCAGCGGCCTTGGCCCCCGGGGGGCCCGGCGCTGGGGCCACAGCCTCGGTGCCCACCGGGCGGTCCTCCAGGGGGAAGGAGGTCTGGGCAGTCGGATGGCCAGGCAGCTGGCGCGGGCCTTCGGCGAAGGAGCCCGGCAGGTGCTGCTGATCGGCACCGACCTGCCCCTGCTGGAACGCGCGGATCTGGAGGCTGGCTTTTCGGCCCTGGCCGGCAGCGCGCTGGTGCTCGGTCCAGCCAGCGATGGGGGCTACTGGCTGATCGGGCTGAAAGGACACCGGCCCAGCCTGCTGAGCGGCATCCCCTGGGGCAGCGCCGATGTGCTCCACCGCACCCTGGAGCGTGCCGCTGCGGAGGGCCTGGAGACGGCCCTGCTGGCGCAGCGCAGCGATCTCGACCGTGCCCTGGACCTGGAGCCCTGGCTGGGGTGAGAGGAACGGCTGCGCCATCTGCCGCCGGCGCCCCCCTGGCGGTGGTGATCCCTGCGCTGGACGAGGCGAAGCACCTGCCGGCCCTGCTGGCGGATCTGGCCACGGCTCCCGCTGGACTGATCGAGAGCTGCCTGGTGGTCGATGGGGGCAGCAGCGACGGCAGCCCCAGCCTCTCGGCGCTGGCGGGCGCGCGGGTGCTTCAGGTGCCGGGGGGAAGGGGTTGCCAGCTGGCCGCGGGAATTGCAGCCAGCGGTGCCCGCTGGCTGCTGTTGCTCCATGCCGACCTGCGCCTGGCGGCGGGATGGTGGGCGGCGGTGCAGCGGGCCATGGCCGCTCCTGAGGCCCCCTGGTGTTTCCGCCTGGGAATCGACGGTGCAGACCCTGCCCTGCGCCTGGTGGAGTGGGGGGTGAGGCTGCGCAGTGGCCCAGGTCAGCTGCCTTACGGCGACCAGGGGCTGCTGCTGCCGCGGCGTCTGCTGGAGCGGGCCGGCGGGCTGCGCGCTCTTCCCCTGATGGAAGACCTCGATCTGGTGCTGCGCCTGCGCCGGCTCGGTCCGATCCGTGACCTGGGGCTGCCGGTGCGCGTGGATGGACGGCGTTGGCGACGCCTGGGCGTCTGGGGCACGGCCTGGCGCAATGCCCGGCTCAGGAGCGCCTGGTACCGAGGCACCGATCCGGCGGTGCTGGCCGCGCGCTACTACCAGGTCTGAGCGAGCCGGCCGCGCCCGAATTGGTCAGGGCGAGTACCAGAAGGCGCAGCGCCGCTCGTGGGGTTCCAGCTCCCACCCCTGAGACTGATAGAACCCCACCACTTCGGGATCGGCGAACAGACTGACCCTGTCCACCTCCATCAGCCTGAGCTGCTCAAGCACATAGTCCATCAGTTGCCGGCCCAGACCGGCCCCCTGATAGAGGGGATGCACGGCCACATCCCAGACCGTGGCCTCCATCACCCCATCGCCGGTGCAGCGGGCGAAGCCGACCAGACGCGGCACCCGCGGATCATGACGCCAGAGGCCCACCCGCAGCAGGCTGTGCTGCAGGGCCTTGCGCACCCTGCGGATCGGACGACGGCTCCAGCCGACGGCATCACAGAGCTGCTCAAGCTCCACCAGATCGATCTCCCGCTCCAGGCTCAGCACCAGGTCCAGCTGGGGGTTCGGACTGGGGCAGCGGCGCCAGCCGGTGCCATAGATGCTGGTGAGGAGCGGGTCTGTGTCCAAACCAGACGGCCGGAGGCAACGCATTGGCACGATCCTGCCCGATCGTGGGCGTTCCAGGCCAGGCTGGAGACAGACCCCCTGAAGGGATTGGCTGCACGCCCCCAGGCCTTGGAACCCGACCAGCCAGGGGTGCTGCTGGTCTGCCTGCACGGCTGGATGCTCTCCGGCCGGCTGTGGGACCCGCTGAGCGCTGAGCTGCAGCACCGCTGGCGTCTGTGGTGCCCTGATCTGCCTGGCTTCGGAGCGGAACCGCGCCCGGCGGGCCTGCAGCCGACCCTGGCCAGCTACGGACGCTGGGTGAGCGAGGCCTGCCGCCGGATCGAGCCCGACTCGCCCGTGGTGCTGATGGGCCATTCCCTGGGGGGAAGCATCGCTCTGCATGCCGCAGGCTCCCTGGGGCCACGGCTGCGGGGGTTGATCCAGATCTCCGCTGGCGGCGGTGTGTATCAACCCCGGGCCTTTGCCCGGGTGCGGCGGGGGGGCTCCCTGTTCCTGCGCTTTCGCCCGGGCTGGCTGGCGGGGCTTCCGGGCACGGGGACGATCCGCAGCCCCCTGGTGGCGGACGCGCGCGCGGCACGGGGCCTGCTGGCCTGCAGCACGAACCGCGGCGCCGTCAGCCAGCTGCCTTCACTCACCGCCGCCCTGCGGGTGCCGAGCCTCTGGATCGTGGGCAGCCAGGATCAGGTGATGGCTCCCCGCTATGTGCGACATCTGGCCGGCTATGCAACAGACCACGAGCTGGCTCTGATCCCCGACTGCGGTCACCTGCCGATGAGGGAGTGCCCCCGCCAGCTGGCCGCCCTGATCGACGCCTGGCTGGAGAGGCTGCCCTGATCCCTAGAGACGGGCCAGACCCCGCTCCTGCAGTTCAGCCAGTTCTGCGTAGAGACCACCGGCCGCCCGCAGCTCCCGGTGGGTGCCCTGCTCGATCAGCCGGCCCCGGCGCAGCACCAGGATGCGATCGGCCGCTTCCACGGTGGCCAGGCGGTGGGCAATGACGATGGCGGTGCGGCCGGTGAGCAGCCGCTCCAGATCGCGTTGAAGGGTGGCCTCCGTGGAAGGGTCCATGAATGCGGTGGCCTCATCCATCACCAGCACCGAGGGGTCCCGCATCGCCACCCGAGCCACCGACAGCAGCTGACGCTCGCCGGAGGAGAGGTTCCCCCCCCGTTCACGCAGCTCCGTGGCCAGGCCGTCGGGCAGGCGACGCAGCAGCGGATCGAGGCCCAGCTCGGAGCAGATTCGCTCCAGATCGGCCTGGGGGATCGGAGCATCCAGGCGCAGGTTGTCCGCCACGTTGCCGCTGAACAGGAATGTGTCCTGAAGGACCACGCCCAGGCGCTGGCGCAGAGTGGCGCTGGGCAGCTCGCGGATGTCGATGCCATCGAGCAGGATCCTGCCGCTCTGAGGTTCGTACAGACGGCAGAGCAGGCGGATGATCGTGGTCTTGCCGGAGCCGGTGGGACCGACCAGGGCCACCTGCTCGCCCGGGGCGATGTGGAAGCTCAGGTCGGTGAGGATCGGGTCATCAGGGCGGTAGGCGAAGCTCACGTTCTCGAAGATCACCTCGCCGGCGCTGGCACGCAGCAGCCCGGAGCGCTGGGCGGCGCTGCTGCGCAGTCCGAGCTCGAGGTCGGAGATCTCGATTGGCTGCTCCATCAGCTCACCGATGCGCTGAACCGCCGTGAGCCCGCCCTGGATCTGGGTGAAGCGCTCCGCCAGCTGGCGCAGGGGATCGAACAGGCGCTGGGAAAAGAGGATGAAGGTGGTGAGGGTGCCGAGGCCGATGCTGCCGGCGATCACCATCCAGCCGCCGAGGGCGAGCACCACGGCCACGGCGGTGAGGGCCACCCATTCGATGAACGCCGAAACGGCGCTTTCATAGAAGATCGTGCCGGTGACGGCCCGGCGGTAGGCGCTGGTGGTGACGGCGAAGCGAGCACTGTTGGTGGCCTCGCGGCGGAACATCTGGACCACCTCCAGACCCTGCAGGTTCTCCTGCAGATCGGCGTTGAGCTGGCTGAGTTCCTCCCTCACGCGATAGTTGGCCCTGCGGTAACGGGCCTGCAGCCAGAGGATCGCCAGGGTGGCAGGAACCTGGCTCACCAGCAGCAGGGTTCCGAGGCGAGGTTCGATGCTGACCATCGTCACGCCGATCACCAGCAGGGTGACCAGATCGGCCAGCACACCGACGGCGCCGCTGCCGAACACTTCGGCCAGGGCATCCACGTCGCTGGTCAGACGGGTCAGCAGCTTGCCCACCGGAGTGCGGTCGTGGAAGCGCAGCGACAGAGCCAGGGCATGGCGGAAGAGGTCGTCGCGGATGCGGGCCGTGAGCCGCTGGCCCACCGCCTGAACGCTGTAGGACTGCCCCCCCTGAAGGGCCAGGCGAAACAGCACCGCGCCGAAGAGGATCAGCACCAGCGTGCGCATCGCCTCCGACACGCTCTTCCCTGCCAGCCAGGCGGCGGTGGGTTCACCGCGCAGCACGGCGATCGCCTGGCCGATCAACAGCGGTTGGATCGCGGCGGCCAGGGCCACCGGGATCAGCAGCAGCACCACCAGGATGAGGCGGCGGCGGTCATGGCGGAGGTAAGGCAGCAGCCGACTGAGCCGCTGGCGGTCGAGAGCGGCCATCAGCGCAGGGGGAAGGCGGTGGCCGGCGCAGTGGCGGTGGCGACCCGGTCGATGATGGCCTGCAGTTCGCCGAGATCGAAGCGCAGGGCCAGGGGGTTGCCGATCAGGCGGGCGGTGCTGTGGAACAACTCATCCAGGGCCACAAGGCCGTTGTCGCGGAGCGTGCGGCCCGTGGCCACCAGGTCCACGATGGCCTCCGACATGCCGGTGATCGGTCCCAGCTCCACCGAGCCCGTGAGATGGATCAGCTCCACGGGCAGATCGAGCCCGGCGAAGAAGGTTTCGGCGCAGCGCACGAACTTGCTGGCCACCCGGCAATGGGCAGGAAGCTCTGCTGCCCGGCTGTAGCCACTGTTCTCCTTCACGGCCACGGCCATGCGGCAGCCGCCGAAGCCCAGATCCAGCAGCGGCGCCACCGGCAACTGGTGCTCGCGCAGCACGTCATCACCGACAACCCCCAGCTGGGCCTGGCCGTAGGCCACATAAACGGGTACGTCGCCGTTGCGCACCAGCAGAGCCCGGGCCCTGCCGCACGGGCTGGGCACCATCAGCTGGCGATTGTCGGCATCGAGCAGGGCGCTGAAATCAAGACCGGCGGCAGCGAAGCAGCGCACCGAATCCTTCAGCAGGGCCCCTTTGGCCAGAGCGACGGTGATCATGGACTTGCACCGCAACCTGGACTTTACCGATGGGCGCGAGCAAGAGTGAGGTGGAGCTGATCCCGGTGCTGCGCGACAACTACGTGGTCGTGCTCCACGACGGGGCGCAAGCGGTGGTGGTGGATCCGGGCGTGGCAGGGCCGGTGATCACCTGGCTGGAGCGGTGCGGTCTGGAGCTGGTGGCGGTTCTGCAGACCCATCACCACTGGGACCACATCGATGGGACCCCGGGGCTGCTGCGCCGATGGCCTGATGCAGCGGTGATGGCTGCAGGCGCCGACAGGGCACGGATCCCCTTCCAGACCCTGGCCCTGGAGGATGGCGACCGGCTGGAGCTTCTGGGGCGCCGTGTGCAGGTGCTGGCCGTGCCTGGGCACACCCGCTGGCACCTGGCCTTCTATCTGCCGCCGACGGAGGGCGGCCGGGGAGAGCTGTTCTGCGGTGACACCCTGTTCGCCGCCGGTTGTGGACGCCTGTTCGAAGGCAGCCCCGAGGAGATGCATCAGTCCCTGCAGCGGCTGGGAGCCCTGCCGGGAGACACCCGCGTGTGGTGCGCCCATGAGTACACCCTCTCGAACCTGCGCTGGGCGGCGGCGTCCTGTCCTGAGGCGGGGGAGGAGCGCCGGGCGATCCAGGAGCGCCTGGCGGAGGTGGAAGAACTGAGGCGCCTGCATCAGCCCACCATCCCCAGCACCATTGCTCGGGAGTGGTCCACGAATCTGATGCTCAGAGCCAGCGATGCCAACGAGTTCGCGAGCCGTCGCCGCAGCAAGGATCACTGGCAGGGTTGATCGGGCCGCTCCAGGGCAGTGGGCCTACGACGGCCTGAGGCTCTGACCCGTGGGGAAGAGCCTGGCGGTCTCGCCCGGCCGCAGCCAGGGACGACAGCGAAGGCCCAGTGGATAGTCGCGCTCCAGAGGCAGGCGAAAGCGGAGATCAACCGGAGCGGAGGAGCCCTGGGCATCGAGCCGCACCTGGTAGAGCCACTCGCGGCCGAGAAACTCCCGCGCCACCACCTCAGCGGGCCCGCCCGGGTCGACGCTCAGATCAAAGGCCGACGGACTCAGCAGCACCTGCCAGGGACCCTCGCCATCTCCGCCGGGAGCCACCGATCCACCCGGCTCAGGGCGCAGGGCACCGAGAGGCGTGAGCAGCTGGCCGCCGCTCCAGTGGGCCTCGAGCAGGTTTCCCTGCAGCACAAAGCGGCCCACGAAGGCCGTGGCGGGGGCCCGCACCATCTCGCGTGGACTGCTGCACTGGTGCAGGTGCCCCCCCTGCAGCACAGCCACCCGGTCGCAGATGGCCAGGGCCTCCTCAGGATCGTGGGTGACGATCAGGCCGCTGGCCTGGCAACGGCTGAGCACCCCAGGCAGCTCGGCCCGCAGCCTCAGCCGCACCTCCACATCCAGGTTGGAGAAGGGTTCATCCAGCAGGAGCAGCGTCGGCCCGGGGGCGAGGGCCCGCGCCAGGGCCAGGCGCTGACGCTGGCCGCCCGAGAGTTCATGGGGGTAGCGGCGTTCCAGACCTCTGAGCCCCAGCAGGTCCAGCAGCCAGGTGGCCCGGCCACGATCCTGACGTGGCTTGAGCCCGAAGCAGACATTGCTCCAGGCATCGAGATGGGGGAAGAGGGCGTAATCCTGGAAGACCATGCCCACGCCACGACGCTCCGGCGCCAGCCAGCCATTGGGACCGGCCACTTCCTGGCCATGGATCAGCACCCGGCCACGGGCCGGACGCTCGAAACCGGCGATGAGGCGCAGCAGGGTGGTCTTGCCGCAGCCCGAGGGGCCCAGCAGCCCCACCAGTTCCCCCTGATGAAGCTCCAGATTCACCCCCTGCAGGGTCCAGTTCCGTGAATCGTCGCGGTCACCGGCCCCGCGGGGACCAGGATAGCGATGCCAGACGTTCTCAAGCCGGACCGGATCAGGCCGCTCATCCAGCTGTGGCGAGATGATCAACGGCAGCGGGGCTGGGGTAGGTGGGGCGATGGAGCCTGATCCGTACACTCGGAACTTCATTTTCACCTGCCATGGGCATGGGAACTCCCGCCGAGGCAATCACCACGGCCGCCGCACCGGCGCCGGTGGGTCCCTACAACCAGGCGGTCAAGGCAGGGGGTCTGCTCTTCTGCTCCGGTCAGATCGCCCTGGATCCAGCCACTGGCGCTCTGGTGGGCGCCGGGGATGTGGAGGCCGAAACCAGGCAGGTGCTCACGAATCTGCAGGCGGTGCTGGCGGCGGCGGGCTGCACCGCCCGGCACGTGGTGCGTACCACGGTCTTCCTCACCGACCTGGCCGATTTCGCCCGGGTCAACGCCCTCTACGCCGAGGTCTTCTCGGCGGGGGTCCCGCCGGCCCGGGCCTGCGTCCAGGTGGCGGCGCTGCCGAAGGGGGCCCTCGTCGAGATCGACTGCATCGCCGTGACGGGCTGAGGGGTGGTGGTCAGCGGCCCAGCCGTCCCCCTTGCCCCTGGCATGTGAGCACGCATCCTTTGAGATCCGTGACTTGTGATGAAGGTGACAGTCAACAGCTGTCACAGCCGCCAACATGGTGAGGTTGTCGATGTGCGGGCCATGGCGTTCTCTTCCTTCCGTACCGTCTCTGCTGGCCAACAGACCAACGGGGCGCGGCTGTACCGGCTGGTCGATCAACGTTGCTGCCCTCACCCCGTTCTCGACGACCACTTCGATTCGATGGATGCCGCCTGGGATGCGGCCCAGGAGTGGTGGCAGCAGCACAGCAGCGGCCGTGAAGACCCGATCGGCATCGGCGTGGAAGTGAGCACCCCCGGTGGCGACTGGCGCACCCTGCGCTACCCGGGCAATCACTGCGGCATGAGGCCCTGATCCCGATCTGCTTCAGCGGTCCCATGAACCGAGCAGGCCTGGCAGCTCGGCGATCGACCTGATCAGTGCTGCGCCTTCCGGAAGGCGGTCCAGATCCCTGTCCTCGTATTTGCCGGTCTGCACCAGACAGCCGGCGATGCCCACGGCCATGGCCCCGGCCACATCGGCTTCCACGTCATCGCCCACCATCAGGCACTCGCCTGGCTCCAGACCCAGAGGCTGCAGCAGCTCCAGAAAAAAGGCCGGCGACGGCTTGCCCATCACAATCGGCTCCACCTGCGCGGCCCAGGCGATCGCCTGAACGAAGGCCCCGGCATCGAGGTACCACTCGCCACCCTCACGAAAGCAGCGGTTCATGCCGATGGCCAGCAGGGGACAGCCCTGGCGCACCAGGTGGAAGGCGGCATTGAGTGCCCCATAACTCAGGCCATCGCGGGCATCCCCGAGCACGACGCCCGTGGTGGCTGGTTCCAGGTCATCGTCAGCCTGCAGATCCCGGAACAGGGGAGCGATGGCCGGGTGCACCAGGCAGTGGGCACGCAGACCGTGCCGTTCCAGATAGGCACGGGCCGCCATCGGCGCCGCGAACAACTCGCCGCCGGCGGACTCCAGACCCATCCGCTCCAGATTCCGCTGGAGCGCATCCCGTGAGCGGCAGGCGGTATTGGTGAGGAAGCGCAGCCGGTAGCCCTGCTGGCGCAGCCAGTCAACGGCTTGCTGCGCTCCCGGACAGGCGCTGCCGTCCTGGAAGAGGACACCATTGAGATCGAGCAACAGAGCCTTGATCACGGTTGACCGGGGTGACCGTTGTTGGTTTCAAGTCTGCCGCCTGTCACCAGCTGCCGCTGCCCACGTAGCGTCAGGCCAGGAAGGCCCTGAGCGCGAGCTGCCGCCGATGCGCCTGCTTCACACCTCCGACTGGCATCTGGGGCGCAGTTTCCACGGGGCCTCGCTGCTCCAGGAGCAGGCGGCGGCGCTCTCGCGGATCGTCGAGCTGGCCAGGGATGGGGCGGTCGATGCGGTCCTGATCGCCGGTGACCTCTACGACCGGGCGATCCCACCGGCGGAGGCGGTGCAACTGTTCAACGACACCCTGGCCCAGCTGCGCCACTGCGGTGCCGCGGTGGTGGCGATCGCCGGCAACCACGATTCCCATGTGCGGGTGTCGGTGTACGACCCGCTGCTGGCCTCCTTCGGAGTGACGATCCGGGGTGACGTTCGCCGGGCCCACGAGCCTGTGCTGGTGAGTTCGAGGCTGGGGGGTTCGCCGGTGGCGATCTACCCCCTCCCCTACCTGGAGCCGGCCGTGGATGGCCCTGGCCTGGCCAGGGCCCTGGAGCAGGAAACGGAGGTGGTGCCACCGACCCGCCTGCGCCACGATGAGGTGACCCGACTGGCACTGGAGCGGATCCGGCGGGATCTTCAGCAGCGGCCGCATCACCGCTCGGTGCTGGTGGCCCACACCTTCGTGGCCGGTGGGGAGAGCTCCGAATCGGAGCGAGAGCTCACGGTCGGCAACGTCGATCGGGTGAGTGTGGAGGCCTTCGCCGGTTTCGACTACGTGGCCCTTGGCCACCTGCACGGCTCTCAGCAGCTTGATGGCCCTCGGATGGCCTACTCCGGCACCCCCCTGCCCTATTCATTTTCCGAGCAGCACCACACCAAGTCGGTACGGATCGTGGAGCTCAACGCCGCGGGCCAGCTGACGGTGGAGATCGAGCCCCTGGAGGTGGGGCGATCGCTGGCCACGATCGAGGGAAGCCTCGAGCAGCTCTGTCGTGATGCCCAGTTCGAGGCGGCTGTTGAGGCGAAGGTGCGGGTGATCCTCACCGACGAGGTGCTGCCTCTCCAGGCCATGGCCCGTCTGCGCCAGCGCTTCCCCCACGTGGCCGAACTGCGCCATCGTCCTCCTGAGCTGCTGCGCTCCTCGGCCAGCGAACGCAACCGGCAGGTGCACCGGTCCGTCTCGCCGTTCGATCTCACGTCGGCCTTCTTCGCCGATCAGCAGGGACGCAGCACCACCGAGGCCGAGGCCGACCTCCTGCGGCAGGCGCTCGAGGCAGCCGCCAGGGGAGGCGAGGGGTGAAACCCCACCTGCTCAGGATCGAGGCCTTCGGGCCCTATGCCGAGCCGGTCGAGATCAGCTTCGATGCGCTCAGCCAGGAGGGCCTGTTCCTGATCCACGGCAGCACCGGGGCCGGCAAGACCTACCTGCTGGATGCCCTCTGCTTCGCGCTCTATGGCGAGGTGTCGGGAGACCGCAGCGTGAAGGCGCTGAAATCCGATCACGCCGAGCCCTCGGCCGTGCCGCGGGTGAGTCTGGACTTCTCCAGTGGCGGAGCCCGCTACCGCGTGGAGCGATCACCCGCCCATTGCGCCCCCAAGTCCCGGGGGGAGGGAACCACCGAGAAGGCACCTCAGGCGGTCCTGTTCCGGCTGATCGGAGCTGAGTGGGTGCCGATCGCGAGCCGCACGACGGAGGTCACCCGCGAGGTGCAGGGCCTTGTGGGCCTCGATGCCGCCCAGTTCCGTCAGGTGATCCTGCTGCCCCAGGGCAAGTTCGCGGAGGTGCTGAGGGCCAGGGCCGACGAGCGGGAGGCACTGCTGAAAACCCTTTTCGACACCGTCATCTACGAGCGGGCGGCCAGCTGGCTGGAGGAGCGCGCCAAGGTCGCCCGCATCCATGTGGCGGAGCAGAACCGGGACCTGGAGGTGCTGCGCCACCAGGCCGCCCATGAATGGAGCCCCTATGCCCCGGAACCCATGGAGGCGCCCAACGATCAGGAGGGCCTCGACCGGCTGGTGGAGCAGATCGCTGCGGTGGTGGCAGGTACCCAGAGCAACCTGAAGCAGGCCGTCGCAGCCCTTGAATCCGCTCAGACGGCCAAGGCAGCGGTCGAGAAACTGGCCGACCGCTGGGATCGGCGCAGGGCAGCGCTCACGCGGCTCACGGAACTGGAGGCGAAACAGGAGGCGGTGGCCGACTTCCGCCAACGGCTGAGCAGGGCGGAGCGGGCCGAAGCCCTGCGCCCCAGCGTGGACGCCGAGCAGGCGGCCCGTGCCGCTCTGGCCACTCTTGAGGCCGGGATCAGGGCCGAGCTCCTGAGCGCGATCCGGGCCAGGGACGCCGCCCTGGCTCTGCCGGTGTCGCTGGTCCTCCTCGATCTGCTGGCTCTCCCCAGCCTTGAGGACCTGGGCAGGGCACGCGCCGATCTGGCCGCCCGACGAGCGGAAGTCACGGCCCTGGCCAGCCAGGCCGTGGAGGCGAACCAGGCGAGGATCAGGGCGGCCTCCGCCGCTGCACTGGCTCGTGCTGCGGACGTGCGGCTGAGTCAGAACAGCTCAGCCAGGGAGAGCCTTCAGCAATCCCGGCAGGCAGCCATCAAGGCCTTCAGCAAAGCCTGCTCGGCCCGTGACCAGCTCGACGGGCTGCAGCGGGCAGCGCAGGACTCCCGCGATCGCGCCCGGGCCGTGGCAGCCGTCGCCCCTGCCCTGAAGCAGGAAGCCGATTCCACAACGGCCAAGGCGAGGGCCGATGGACGGCTCAAACAGGCGCAGGCGGCCCTGCACGATCTCCGGCATCGTCAGATCGCCGGAATGGCAGCTCGCCTTGCCGGGAGCCTTGAGGCCGAAGTTCCCTGTCCGGTCTGCGGTTCGCCGCACCACCCGGCACCTGCCCAGCCCTCACACGACGCTGTCAGCGATGAGGCGATCACGGCAGCGGAGGGCGAGCTGACCGCAGCCACCACGGCGGCCGAACAGGCTGCGGTGGCTCTGGAGAAGGCGCAGGGGGAGCGCAAGGCGGTGCTCGAGAAAGCCGGTGCTGCCGCCAGGGATCCGATGGCGGCGGAAACAGCTGCCCGGCAGGCCTGCGAAGCTCTTGCCACAGGGCAGGCCCTGGCAGAGACGGTGGCCAGCCTGGAGCAGGAGATCGCCCGTCACGAGCGGGATCTCGAGGCACTCCAGGCAAGTATTCAGTCGGCCAGTACGGAGCTGGCGATGCAGACCAGGGCCGCCGCGGACGAGACCCGGAGGGCGAACACACTCACCACCGCCATCGCCAGGGAGCTGGGCGAGGGCGTTGAGCCGCAACAGGCGCTGACGACCTTCGAGCCCCTGGAGGAGGCGCTCGATGCCCTGGCGGATCGCTGCCAGGCCAGCGCCAGTGCCGTGACCAGGCTGGAACAGGCCTCAGGCCGCCTGGCGAGGGACCTGGCCGGGTCGGAGTTCGCCGATGGTCAGTCCGTGATGGCCGCCCTCAAGCCGGAGAGCGTCCGTCAGCACTGGGCGGATCGGATCAAGGCCTTCGAGACGGAGGTGATCGAGCTGAAAGGACTTCTGGCATCAGCGGACCTGGCCGACCTGCCCCAGGAACGCCCCGACACCACGGCTGCCCTGGTGGCGGTTCACGCCGCCGATGCCGCCCGCACATCAGCCGTGGAGCGCAACAGCGAAGCCCGAGGAGCACAGGTGGAGATCGTGCGACTCACGTCCGAGCACAGGAACGGAGCCGGCAACCTGGCGGCCCTGCGGGAGCAGGCGCAGCTGTTCAGTGCCGTGGCCGATCGCTGCTCGGGCAAGGCGGCACCCTTCATCTCCCTCCAGCGCTGGGTGCTCTCGGCCTATCTGGCCGACATCTGCCGCTACGCCAACCAGCGGCTGGAGCTGATGACTTCAGGCCGCTACCAGCTGCGGCTCACCGATGAGGGCGGGCGAGGCGGCCGTCAGGCGGGATTGGGCCTGCGGGTGCTCGATGCCTACACCGGCGAAGAGAGGGAGGTGAACAGCCTTTCGGGCGGTGAAACGTTCCAGGCCTCCCTGGCTCTGGCCCTTGGCGTGGCCGACACGGTCGAGGCCCATTCTGGCGGTGTTCACCTCGAGGCGCTGTTCATCGACGAGGGCTTCGGTACCCTCGATCCCGACAACCTCCAGCTGGCGATGGACGAACTCGACCGGTTGCGGGCTGGCGGCCGCATGGTCGGCATCATCAGCCACGTGGGAGCCCTCAGGGAGCGCATCCGCTACGGCATCGAGGTGCTCTCCAGTGATCAGGGCTCGCGGGTGCAGGTAGGAACGAACACCCTGGCCTGACCCAGCCGACCGGCCTTCTCAGACGTGTCGCGATCACTGGGAGACCGACAGCTAGATTCCCCTCCAGCGAGGCGTGGCGCAGCTTGGTAGCGCGGGTGCTTTGGGAGCGCTCTGGATGACAAGCAGAACCACTGCACCGCAACGACTTTGGACAACATGACCAGCGCATGAGAGCTGGTGAGAGCTGGAAAACGGTCCTGGAACGAGAAATGTGGATAAATCTGATAGCGCACTTCTCTCGACAAGATCACACTAATGCAGTCAATAGTGCGAGCCATTATCAATATAAACCTGTTCAAGACTTTGTGCGATTGGGTATTGTTACAGGATTAAGTGTGCTGAATCCTTGGCTTCAAATCAATGGCACAAACATGTCAACTGGTGCTACTGAGTGACATTCATCCACCAAGATAGAAGCTTCCCCTTCACCCAAGGGCTTGATGGTATGCCTCCGCCATCTCAATCGGCTGTTGCAATGTGAGCCTATGGCTGTCCACGCGAAGGCTCTGAACCAGATATTCCAGGCTGGTCCTTCAACACTGCTCAGCGTTCAGGACAAGTCCACCGGAGCGGCTTCCCAGCCTGCGGGCTGCCATGGCAGGAGAAGGGGCTCGAGCGAACGGAGTTCATCGGCCCCGCTGGCCAGCAACCAGGTGTCTTCCAGCCCGTCTGGGATCACCACCGGCATGCGGTCATGGATCGGGCGGAGCAGGGCATTCGCGGTGGTGGTCAGGATGCAGCAGGTCTCCAGGCTGCTGCCGTCAGGCGAAGACCAGCGGTCCCACAGCCCTCCCAGCCAGAAGTGGCCGTGGTTCTGCCTGCGGATCCAGTAGGGATGCTTGCGTGCGGATCTCGTCTGAGGGCCCTGGGTGTCGGGCGGTCGCCACTCGTAGAAGCCATCGGCTGGGATGAGGCAGCGACGAGGTCGCCAGGGCCCCAGGAAGAAGGGTTTGCTGGCCACGGTTTCACTGCGGGCATTGAGTGGGTCTGGAGTGGCTGAAGGTGTCCTTGAGCCAGGAGGGCACCAGACCCCAGCGAGCTGATGAGACCTCCAGCTCTCCTCACTGCTGGCTGCCGGGGCTGTGGTTGTGACGTCTCCGGCCGAGGGGCTCGATCCAGTGCTCACGGACCGAATCGTTGTGGAGCTTGGCAGCTGGCAGGCGGCAGCCGAGCTGGATGTCTCCTTGATCGATCAGGCGGCCGAGCCTCAGCGCTGTGGCCTCTTCCAAGCGCGAAAACCCGGGCTGTTGCTCCACCACCCAATCGAGCTCATGGGGGGTGATCACCCCGCTGGACAGGGACTCGATGAACAGCTCTCCGACGGTCATGGAGGGACGTTGCGGAATGTAAACACTCTGCCCTGCCGCAGGGCGAGCCGCGAGCAGAAGCACGCCACCAGCTGGAAAGGGCTCCTCACATTTCTTAATCCAGCGAGCCATGCTGGAAAAAGCTTGATCCCGACGCGATGACCACCCTCACCCTGCTCGAAGTGTTTCTGGGCTTCATGACCGCCAGCGTTGCTCTCTGGGCCTACAGACTCTCCAACCCCTTCAACCCCCAGAACTGAGCAGCCGCAGCCGGCTCCGCTCGTACACCCTTCTCCCCGCCTTGCCCTCTCCCGCACGCACCCATTCCACCCCTGATCCGATGTCCAGCTTCCTGAGCCGTTACTTCCTCAAAGACGACGTTCTCGCCAACACCGGCCTTCTGGTTCTGCGCCTGGCGATTGGCACGATGATGATCCACCACGGCCAGGAGAAGCTGGCTGATCCGGAAAGCTTCGCTGCGGCCTACCTGGTGCCGCTGCACATGCCAGTCCCGCTGTTCATGGCCCATGTGGCTGGTCTTTCCGAGATCCTCGGTTCCTGGTTCGTCATCCTCGGGTTCCTCACCCCGATCGGCGCCCTGGCACTGGTGGGCACGATGGCGGTGGCGGGTTACCACCACATCCTCACCAGTGGCTTCAACATCTATCTGCTCGAGCTGGTGGTGCTCTATCTGGGCGGAAGCCTGGCGATCCTGCTGAATGGTCCCGGCCGTTACTCCATCGATTCCGGCATCGTCTCGGGTCTGCTGAGCAGCGATAGCGATGTGGCCACCCCATACATCGCCGACTCTGCCTATGGCGATCCTGCTCCGGTGGTGGTGCGTGCTGAGGCCAGCGCAGGCCTGGCCAGCCGCGGTGCTCGCAGAGGTTGATCCACCTCTTTCGTCAGCCTTACGCCTTGCCCCAGGTCGGGGTGGTGTGACGTGACCCCCTTTGTTAGTCCAGGGCTTATGAGAGTGGGTGGTCGTGGTCATGCGGCAGCTCCCTGTTGAGCTGCCTCCAGGGGCGTCAGCCCCTGGAGGGCCGAGTGCGGCCTGAGTGAGTTGTACTCCCAGCGCCAGCGATCGGCCAGGATCTGAGCCTCCGGGGCTGTGGTGAACAACTCGGTGTTGAGGAACTCATCCCGGAACCGGCCGTTGAACGACTCGGCAAAGCCGTTCTCCCACGGTGATCCCGGCGCGATGTAGGCCGTACTGGTGGTGGTGCTGGCCTCACACCAGTCCCGTAGGGCCTTGGCGATGAACTCCGGGCTGTTGTCGCTGCGGATGAAGGCCGGCGCCGGATAGAGGCTGGTGAGCTCCTCCAGCACGGCCACCACATCCTTGGCCTTGCAGCGCCGTCCCACCCGGATTGCCAGGCACAGACGGCTGTGCTCGTCGATCACGTTCAGGAACTTGAGTCTGCGGCCATCAGCGGTGGCGTCGAACTGGAAGTCCATGGCCCACACCTGGTGGGGATGCTCGGCTCGGTGACGCCGCACCGAGCCATCAGCGGGCCGTGCCCGCTTTTGCTTCCGGGGAGTGGGCCGCTGGAGCCCCTCCTCGCGCCAGAGCCGTTGCACCCGCTTGTGGTTCACGCTCCAGCCTTCGATCCGCAGGCGCCGGTAGACCAACCGCCGGCCCCAGCGCACGTGGCGCCGGGCCAACTCCCGGATCCGCTGCCGCAGCTTGTGCTCCTCAATGGCCGCCACCGGCACTGGGCGGCGTTGAGTGTTGCGGTTCTGGCCGGCGAGACGGCAGGCACGCCGCTGGGACAACCGGAATCGATCCTGCAGAACCATCACGGCCCTGCGGCGACGTTCCGGGCTCAAAAGTTTCCCTCCGACAACTCCTTGAGCATGGCTTTATCGAGTTCGGCATCAGCGAGCAGTCGTTTGAGCCTGCTGTTCTCCTGCTCAAGCTCCTTGAGTCGTTTCGCCTCCGTGGCTTTCATGCCGTCGTAGAGCTGCTGTCTCCAGCGGTGATACGTCGCTGCCGACACCTCCAGTGCTCGGCACACATCGGCAACGGCCTGTCCTTGGTTCAGTAGCTGGTCAGCCGTCCGCAGCTTGCGGATGATCTGCTCGGGGTTGTGGCGTTTGCGTTTTATGGGGCTTCTCCTGGCCAAGTCTGGCCGGTAGGGAAGCTCTCATAAGGACTGGATCAGATTTTGGGGTCCACGTCAACCGGGCTGAGTGGAGCTACGACCATCCTGATCCTCAGGTGCAGGGCCGCGTCCCTTTGCGTGGTGTAAAACCCGAGGCCCGAATGCCCTAGTCAGAGGGTGAACAGGGTGGAATGACGGGCTGTCATTCCGGAGGTGCAGATGCGCCTCATTCAATCACGATGAATCAGGACGAATGACTTGTCAAGTCTTTCGTCAGCTTGCGGATGTGTTGTGAGTTGGAGTGACTTCTGCGGCCTGGAGGTGGCAGCGGCCGGCCCCCGGGCTGCGATCAAGGCCGCTGCGCCCTCTGGGGGCGCTGCAGCCTCGATCACCTGGGGCCTGCGTCCTGCCTCTCTCAGGTGCTGAGGGCCTGGAGAGCAGGGATGGCATCCAGCTCCGGGATGGTCGCCATGCTCTCGGCTGAGAACATGCGCCGGCCCTCCAGCTGCCAGTGCTCGTGCTGCTCCAGCAGTACCGCGCCCACCAGGCGGGTGATCGACGCGTCGTTGGGGAAGATGCCGACGACCCTGGTGCGGCGTTTGATTTCCTCGTTGACCCGCTCCAGCAGGTTGGTGCTCCAGATCTTGCGCCAGTGGTCCCTGGGGAAGGGCCGGAAAGCCAGCACGTCCTCCTTGGCGCCGTGCATGAGCGCAGCGGCCTTGGGGAAGCGCTCCGCCAGCGAGGCGGCCAGATCGTCCCAGCGTGACGCGATCTCCTCAGCGCTCTCCTGGGCGAACACGCTGCGCAGGGCGGCGGTGACCATGCCCTGGTGAGCCTTGGGGACGCACTGCAGCAGGTTGCGGGCGAAATGGACGCGGCAGCGCTGCCAGACGCTTCCCTGCAGCTGGCGGCGGATCGCCTTGGTGAGGCCGGTGTGGGCGTCAGAGATCACCAGCCTGACGCCACCCAGGCCCCGTTCTTTGAGATGGGCGATGAACTCCGCCCAGAAGCTCTCGGTCTCGCTGTCGCCGACCTTGAGGCCCAGCAACTCCCGGCGACCATCCTCGTTCACCCCCATGGCGACGACGACAGCGCGGGAGCAGACCTGCTGAGCCTTGCCCAGCCGCCCCTTGAGGTAGGTGGCATCGAGATAGACGTAGGCGTAGCCGCTGCTCTCCAGGGGCCGGCTCAGAAACGCCTGCACCTGCTGGTCGATCTCCTGACAGATGCGACTCACCTGCGACTTGGAGATGCCGCTCTGGGAGCCGAGCGCCGCCACCAGGGCATCGACCTTGCGGGTCGAGACCCCACCGATGTAAGCCTCCATGATCACCGCGTACAGGGCCTGATCAACCCGGCGGCGGGGTTCGAGGATCGAGGGGAGGAAGCTGCCCGCGCGCAGTTTCGGGATCTGCAGTGCCAGATCCCCCACCTGGGTGGTCAGGGTGCGAGGCCGGTAGCCGTTGCGGTGGCCGAGCCGCTCCTCGGTGCGCTCGTGCCAGTCCGCACCGAGGAAGGCAGCGAGCTCCAGCTCGATCAGCTGCTGCAGGCCGTGGCGTGCCAGTTCAGGGATCAGCTCCCCGGCACTGCTGCCATCGAGTAGCGAGGCCAGCTCAGGTACGGCAGCATGGGTCTTGGGCATGGTCTGTCTGGTTGAGGTGGTTCTCAAACCAGGGAAACGGGCCTGCCCACCCCTTGCAACGTCAGCCGTGGAGCCGATCGCCTGAGGTGCGGACGCTCAGCCCGGCTACGCCGGGCTGAGGCCCTGGGGATTTACACCACTGCCGGGGACGCCAGCCAGGTGCAGTGCTGCTGGTACCACCGAACAGGACCAGATCAAGGCGATTTCGTTGCTGGGATAGGCGCGCTGGGACGATCAAATCCACCCAAGGGGTGCATCATATCGAACGTCGAGCCGGTCTTCTTGAGGGGGGCACCGGGCGGTTTCAGCAGTGGCTCAATCCGGTGATTTTCCATCAAGTTGCGTCCGACCAACAGGATCAACGTTGTCTTGTCCTGATGAACAGGTGGTATGGCTGATGAAATGATAATGGCCTCGACGTCACACAGGAATGCAGCTCTGGGTGGCCCAGATTGGTTGGCTTTGACTGAAGTCTTTGCAGGCGGTCGCGCACCGGACTCCCCCTGCGTCAGGAAAGTTGTCCGCTCGGTCTGACCCATCCACCAGGGGGCCAAACCGACGACCATGAAACCGACCTATGACACCGCTGTGCGGGACCAAGTCCGCCAGCGCATGAGCCCGCCAAACCGGGAGAGCGTGGCCGAGATCGCCCGCTCTACCGGGATCACGACCCAGACCCTCTACAACTGGCGCAGCCAGTGGCAGAAGCAGGGTCAGCTCGTGCCAGCCACCACCAAGCCGCCAGAGCAGTGGAGCGCTCTCGACAAGCTGGCCGCTGTGATCCAGGCGGCCGGCCTGAGTGGCCCTGATCTCGGGGCCTTCTGCCGTGAGCGGGGCCTCTACCCCAAACAGCTTGCCCGCTGGCGGCAGGCCGCCGAGGATGCCAATGGCCCCAGCGCTCCGAGCATGGCTGATCAGCGAGAACTTCAGCGTAAGAATCAGGAGCTGATTCGCCAGAATCGCCGCTTACAACGCGAATTGGAGAAGAAGGAGAAGGCTCTCTCGGAGGCGGCAACACTGCTGATGCTCTCAAAAAAGCTCGATCAGCTGTGGCCACGGGACGAGGAACAATGATCCCGCCAGAGGATAGAAGTCAGCTGATGGAATTGTTCCGAGAAGGTCTCAAAGAAGGGGCTTCTGCCACGGCGATTGCAGATCTGATCGGTATCTGCTCACGCACGTTACGGCGCTGGGGCATTGCGTTCCAGACACATGGATTCAGCCAGGATCGCCGCAAAGGCTCTCCACGGAATGTGGCGCACCGATTCACACCAGAAGAGCGGCAGCGCTTAATTCACATCGTCAACGATCCGCGATTCGCGGACCTCACTCCCGCCCAGATCGTGGCCATCCTTGCCGAGGAGCGAATCTATGTGGGTTCAGAGTCCACGATTTACCGCATCATGCGGCAAGAGGGTCTGCTGAACCACCGTGGCAGAACCCGCCTGCCGCGTGAGCCCAGGGAGGTTCCGGTGTTGGAAGCAACGGGCATCCATCAAGTACTGGCCTGGGATATCACCCTCCTCCCCGGCCCCGTGAAGGGGCAGTTCTATTACCTCTACATGGTGATGGATGTATGGAGCCGGCGCATCCTCGGCGCAGAGGTGCATGAGCATGAATGTAGCGAGTTGGCCAGCGCATTCTTTGATCGTGTCTGCCGCGATGAAGGGATCAGCAAGGAGACTGCTGCGGTCCTGCACTCGGACAATGGCGCCCCCATGCGCTCATTCACTCTGGCGGCCAAGATGGCGGAGCTGGGGGTGTCGCTTTCGTTCTCGAGGCCACGCGTCAGCAATGACAACGCCTATGCCGAGTCGTGGTTCCGCACGATGAAATACCACCAGAGTTATCCGCTCAGGCGATTCCGGGA
Source organism: Synechococcus sp. CBW1107 (assembly GCF_015841355.1). Taxonomy (NCBI): domain Bacteria; kingdom Bacillati; phylum Cyanobacteriota; class Cyanophyceae; order Synechococcales; family Synechococcaceae; genus Synechococcus; species Synechococcus sp. CBW1107. The sequence continues at coordinate 3,180,834 of NZ_CP064908.1, read as the reverse complement.
TCTGCTTTCGGTGAAAGCCTGGGTGGATGGCTTTGTCGAGTGGTACAACGCTGAGCACCGGCACAGCGGCATCAAGTACGTGACGCCCAATCAGCGCCATTACGGCCAGGCTGACGCGATCTGCGCCATCCGCCAACAGACCTATGAGGAAGCTCGGCAGAGGCATCCTCAGCGCTGGAGCCGGCCACCCCGCAACTGGTTACAGCCACAGGTTGTGAGCATCAACCATCCGCGACCGCAGAAACCTGTGGCTGCTTGACCCTCAACAATCCAGGCCCCCGTGGCTGTCCGATGGCGCCCCTCCAAGGGCGCGATCGGCAACAGCCGCGATCAGGGGCCGGACGCCCCAACCCCGACCGAAGACAGCCATCGATGACAACAACACCCCGGCCGTGCGGCCCCTGAACCTCAACTCGCAGTACAGTCCATCTCGGTGCTCAGCTCAGCACCCCGAGCGGACAACTTCCCTGATAGGTCCCGACTCTCAAGCAGTCGATGGGCATCCAAAGAGACAGTCAGCAGGAACCAATCCGTTCCTCCATCAGGGATTCCCGTATTATCAATGATTTTAACGAGCTTTCTGGCACCGGCTTGGCTAAGCAAATACCCATCGGCGCCGGGGGCTCTGATATCAGCGTTGTCACAAGGAAAGGCCAGCCGCGGGTCTGATAATTCCGCAACGGTGACAAGTTCACTATTGCCTTGATGCTGCCATCGACAATGACGAACCAACCGGTCATTCACAAAGATGATTTCGCCGCAGCCTTGGTTCTCACTTATGTCAAAATCTAGGATCGAGCGGTCTACCCAGGCATCATCTTCAAAAATATAAGCGTAAGTAATGTCTTCATCGACCATCTTTTTCCAGGCGTTGTATTGGGCGATGATGTTTCCCGATCGTCTCAGCTGTCTCCGGTCGTGTTCGTCCAGGCAGGCCGGGGTGGATTTGTCGTTTGCCTGCGCGACGGGGAGGCACTTGAACCTATGCGCGACGTTCCATACCTCATCAGGTGTAAGACCAGGTTCTACAGTGAACTCAAGCCCGAGTTCCTGGCACCGGGCCTGGAATCTGGCGTGCCGATAGATGTCTTGGGGCAGGTTGATCAAAAGAATGGGGATTGACTGGGATTTGGATCCCCTGTCTCCAGCCAGGCTGAAAGTATCAAGGTTGCTGAGCTGATGACGCTCCCTGAAGCCTTCCAGTGATGTGTTATAGCGCTTCGCTTCCTGGCCACTCAGAGATTTGATCAACTGATGCGCTAAGTCAAACCGACCAGTCTCGGCATAAAGTTTCAGCAGCTTGGAGAAACTCCGCTTGGATGCATGTTCTGTGTATTCGGAGTACTGATACATGGTCCCCAGGGTCAATAGCTGATTCCACAGAAACCTTTCCAGAAGCTCTCCGTCTTCTTGACGAAGCGCAGCCGTCACGTGCTCCATGTCAATGCCAAGCTCGTGAGCCACATCGCAGGGATGTCGGGAAGAAAGAGTCGCCTTGGACTGTACAAGATGATCAACTTCTGTGAGTTGATCAAGCAGTTCTCGGGGAATGTAAGAACTGTCCTGGCTATCAAATGATTGCATCAAGTCACCCAATTTCCAACGAATAAGGATAGATCGTGCGCAGCCACGATCTTATCCGGTGGTTGGACTGGCTTTGTAGTGCCACCAGGTTGTTCCGGCTGACAAAGGGGTGTGAGGTCGACAGGGTTGTGGTGCGACCCAACAGCCCAAGACCGCACACTCCATGCATACACACCCCAATGCCCGCCTGACACCGATTGGTCGGGAACGCCTGATCCGGCAGCATCTTGATGAGGACAGGAACCTTGCTCAGCTGGCCGCAGACCACGGGATCAGTGAGCGCACCGCCCGCAAGTGGCTGGCACGATTCCGTTCAGGCGGTTTGGCGGCACTGGCTGATCGTCGCAGCGTTCGCCGCACCCAGCGGCGGACGCTCGATCCGCAGCAACTGCAGCAGGCTGTAGATCTACGGCACCAGTGCTGCACTCTCCGGCGCATCGCCAGGGCCCTCAAGGCGCCCCTCTCGACCGTCGGACGTGTGATGAATGCCTGGGGCTGGGACGGCTCAGAAATCTTCAACCCAAGGTTCCAGTTCGCCGCCACCAGTGGGACCGGCCGGGCGACATGATCCATGTCGACACCAAACAGCTTCAGGTTTGAGCGGGTCGGTCACCGGATTACCGGTGACCGTCGTCAAGGCTCTTTCCGAGGCGCCGGCTACGAGAAGGTGCACGTCGCCATCGACGACGCCACTCGCCTGGCGTATGTGGAGGTGCTGGCCGACGAGCAAAAGGCAACGACTGTTGGATTCCTGGCCCGTGCAGTCGGTTGGTTCTCGGAGCAGGGGATCACCTGCCGGAGGATCCTGTCGGATAACGGCTCCGCCTACCGCTCAGGGGATTGGCGAAAAGCCTGCCGGGCCTTGGATCTGAAACCTATCCGCATCAAGCCCTACACGCCGCAAACCAACGGCAAGGCCGAGCGGTTCATCAAAACGATCCTGGCAGAATGGGCCTACGTGATCGCCTACCAGACATCAGAGGAACGCAACCGCTGGCTACCTCGCTATCTGGGGATCTATTACGGCAACAGGTGCCACATGGCTCTCGGTGGCCTCACGCCTCAGCAGTCCCTACAGCGACTGCTGATCGCTGAATGACCTGGTGAGAAAACACATTTAGGGACTGGAAGGTAGGGCATCACCTAGAGGGGCACTTCCCGGGTGGTCTTGAAGAACATCGACTTGGGATCGAACGCCTTCACCTGGTTGGTGAGGGCGTCCAGGCTGATGCGGACGCAATCCTGGGATGGGTCGCGGGGGCAGAGGTTGGGCACCAGTTCCGTGGTGCCCTTCGCCTGCGGGTCGTAGGACCATCGCAAGGTACGTCCGCCGAACAACCGCTGCTTGGGCGGCTGGGTGAGGGCGGGGATCAGCAGATCGAAGGTGGCGGCCTGGTAGCGCTTTGCCGGCAGCCGCAGCAGCAGGTTGCGGCTCAGCTTCTCGCCTGGGTGGATCACGTCGTCAAGGAACAACCAGCCCGTGGAGAGGGTGCGACCGGGTTCCGCCGGGGCAAAGCGTTCGGCCCGGTCCTGGCTCCCCAATAGGTAAAGCACCTCGGTGGCCCGCTCGGCGAAGGCGGGATCCTCGCCGCCTTGCCTGAGGCGGACCCCCTGCATCTGCCAGATGCTGGGGAGCAGGTAGAGGTTGCGGCTGCTGGAGTTGGAAGCGGTGATCTCCAGTTCCAGTTCAAGGTTGGCCTGGCCCGCGGTCTGGGTCGGTCGCAGCCGGCGACTGGGGCTCACCGTGATCTCCAGGCTGAGGCTTGCGGGTGCCATTTCAGGCACCAGGATCTCCTTCCAGATGAAGGTGTATGCGCCCCAGGTGGCCGCCACCACGATGCCGATGGACTGGATCCAGTTGTGCAGAACATTCGAGCGCACCCATGAGGGCACCCGATCCCTGAGCGGCGCGGGGGGCTCCAGCGGACCATGCTCTGCGGTCGGTCGGTCGGACTCCTCCATCGTTCAGGGACCGGAGGCGGCATAGACCTCGCGAATGCGGCGGGGGCAGCGCAGGGGTTTGCGGCAGGTCATGTTCAGGGTGTCGCTGACGCTACTGAGGGCGCGGTTGCCTGGATCCTCACCCACCTCCCCCAGTAGTTTCGGATCGCCCACTCTGTCGGCCGCCAGGCCTTCCATGGCGGTGGCGGTGCAGGGGGAGGCAGTGGCGCCGAAGCCGCTGAGCAGGGCATAGGCCCGTTGGCTGCGGGTGCCCTGAAGGGACGCGTCGACACTGCCGTAGGCGGAGCGTGCCGGTGAGAGTTTCTGGGCAGGGGTTCTGGGCGTTAGGCCCGGACTGGAATCCAGCAGCACCCCCGCCAGACAGACGGCCTGCAGGTTGACCGCCGGCCCCGGGCTGGCGCTGCCTGAGTTCTGCCGGGCGAGGAAGAACTGGCCCAGGCCGGTGGCGATCCAGTAGGCCAGGCCCCAGGACCCGTATCGCTCCTGTTCACTGCTTAAACCCTTCGCATCCAGCAGCAGCTCGCCGGTGGCCTCACAGAAGAGGGCGCTGGTGTCGGTGCTGGCGCCCCCGGCGCTGGGGCAGCTGGCCAGGACTCCGCTGCCGGAAGGGACCAGTCGCAGGGTGGGCCAGGGCAGGGCGGCGGTGGCTGGATCGCCGTTCCAGGCCTGCCGCAGGGCGCCGCTGACCGTCTCCACGGCAACCTCCAGGGCTGCGGAGGGGCCGGGAGCGGCGACAGCAGCAGGCGTGGCCAGTGCGGCAGCGGTGGTGGCAGCCAGCAGCAGACAGGGGATGAGAAACCCTGAGGAAGAGCGCTGGGGCACGACGGGGTTGAGATTGCCAGGTCCAGTGTGTTGCAGTCTCAGAGTCCTGGCAACGCAGCATCGTCACCGCTTAGCTGCCAGGCGGCCCAGAACTTGTGGTCCCGCCAGTCGCGCACAGGAGGATTGGTGCGGAACTCCTCCTGGACCTGAACGAGTGCCTCCATGCGACCCTTGCCGGCCTTGAGCAGGTCGTAGAAACGGCGCATGAACTGTGCAGTGGCAGCGTCGTCAACTTTCCAGAGCGAGAGGAGTGTGGAGCGGGCTCCGGCCACAATGAGGGCGCGCTGGAGTCCGTAGACCCCCTCGCCGCTCTCGATCTTCCCTGTACCGGTGTCGCAGGCTGAGAGCACAACGAGCTGGGTGCCATCCAGTTGCAATTGGGCGGCCTCCTTGGCGGTGAGATAGCCGTCGTCGTCGCCGGCGCTGGGGTCGCTCTGGCCGACCGCGGTTCCTTCAGCAACTACTGGAGTTCGGGGACGCACCTGGTTGGGAAGACCGCGGTGGTTGGCGCCCGCCAGCACCAGGCCGGAGTCAAGTAGGGGATCTCCCCGGCCGGAGGGCAAGAAGAAGCCATGGCTAGCCACATGCAGCACCCGCGGCCCCAGCACCTGTTTCAGGGCCGTGGCGGTGGCTGCTGTTCCCTCGATCAGGGTCCCCTTGAGCTGATCGGCCACCTGATGGCCCTCCAGGGCGGAGGCGGGCAGGGCCGACCAGGGCCTGACGCCACCGAAATCGGGGGCGGCCACCACAAGGGGGCGCTGGCCGCTGGAGGGCGGATCAGCGGGGAGCAGATCACGTCCGCTGGTGAGCAGACGCAGTTGCACCGTTTGCACGAGACGCTGCTGGGGCCGCCGCGGGTCGGGCAGGGCGGCGTAGGGAATGCGGTTGAGCTCAGCATCGGGGGAAAGGAACCAGCGGGGGCGACTGGCAAGCTGGGGCAGCAACGGGCCCAGCACCTTCTCGCTCACCTGCTGCCAGAGGGGATCGGCGGGGCGCTCACCCTTCTCGCTGACCGACAGGGCCTGGCGGATCAGCGTCTCAATGGCATTGGCAGGGCCCAGGTCAGTGCCCGTGACAGCACCCGTCGGTTGGAGCACCAGGCCCAGGTATCTGGACTCGCCCCAGCGCTGCTCGGGTTTTCGGCGGCCGTCGTAGGGGCTCAAACGCTGGAACTCGATCAGGACGCCATCGGCGGGCAGAGCCCGGGCGACCTGGGCAGCGTTGACGAGCTGGGGCGCGAGAGCAGGCAGTTGGCGGTAGAGCTGCTGCTCTAGCTGCTGGCGCTGCTCCTGGAGCGCCTGGCGCCTGGTGGGGGACAGCCCGACGGTGGCCAGGCGGCCTGTGAGAACGGCGATCTGCTGACTGAGGGTCTGCTGGGGCCCCGGTGCGCGGGCGAGGACGGCCTGGCGGCGTTCGATGTCCTGGAGCAGACCGTGACGATTGAGCCGGGTGAAGAGGGCGAGGTCGGTGCCGGCGTCGGAGCTGCCGGCGTAGGAGTAGGCGGCTTCCCATGCTCTGCCGAAGGACCGGATCTGGTTCTGCCTCTGGGCTTCTGGGAGGAGGGGGAGTTCGCGCTGAAGGAAGAGGGTCTGGCCGCTGATGCCCTGGTGCAGCAGGCCAACCGCGCTCGCCTCCGCTCCGCGGTTGGCCTGGAGCACCGCCAGGTTGATCAGGGCGCGGGCCGTATCGGGGTGGTTCGGACCCAGACGCTGCTGTTGGATCGCCAGAGCCCTCTCCAGCAGCGGCTCGGCCTCGTTACTGGCGCCCCGCTCGGCAAGAAGCAGGGCCAGGTTGTTGAGCGAGAGGGCTGTGTCGGGGTGATCGGGGCCCAGGGCCTTCTCCCGAATCGCCAGGGCCCGCCGCATCAGGGGTTCCGCCTTGGTCGCGTCTCCGCGGCGCTCGATCAGCACGGCAAGGACGTTGAGGGCCGTCGCAGTGTTGGGATGGTGTGGGCCGAGAACCTGCTCCCAGATGGCGAGGGCCCGGCGGGCGAGTAGTTCGGCCTCGGCGGTACGCCCCAGCTCGACCAACAGTTCGCTGAGGTTGAGGAGGGAGAGAGCCGTGTCGGGGTGGGACTCTCCAAGGGCCTTTACTCGGATCGCCAGAGCGCGCCCGTAACCCGTCTCTGCCCGGGGGAAGTCGCCGCGGCTGCGGGCGAGGGCGGCCAGGTTGTTGAGGGCGTTGGCGGTTTCGGGGTGCTGGGGACCCAGGCTGCGCTCCCGGATCGCCAGTACCCGTTGGTAAAGGGGCTCCGCCCGGGAGAAGAGGCCCTTGGTGTCGAACAGCAGGGCCAAGTTGTTGAGCGAAGTGGCGGTGTTGGGGTGGTCAGGGCCGAGGGTCTTCTCGTTGCTGGCAACAGAGCGCTCGAAGAGGGCCTGGGCGTCGGCGTAGAGCCCCCTCTCCTGCAGCAGCAGGGCCAGGTTGCTGAGGGTGACGGCCGTTTCAGGGTGGGTGGGCCCCAGCACCTGCTCACGGATCGCCAGAGCGCGGCGGTAGAGGGGTTCGGCCTGCTCCTGGAGGCCCCTGTTTGCGAGCAGCAGGGCCAGGTTGTTGAGGGTGCTGGCGGTGAGAGGATGGTTGTGGCCGAGGACCGGCTCCTGAATCGCCAGAGCCCTGCGGTAAAGGGGCTCAGCTTGGGCGTAGAGCCCCTGGGCATCGAAGAGGGCGGCCAGGTTGTTGAGGGAAGTGGCAGTGGCGGGATGGTTAGGGCCGAGGGCCTTCTCCCGGATCGCCAGGGCCCGGCGGTAAAGGGGTTCGGCCTTGGCATAGAGCCCCTGGCCGTCAAACAGGGCGGCCAAATTGTTGAGGGCCGCGGCTGTGTCGGGGTGGCCCGGGCCGACGGTCTTCTTTCGAATCGACAGGGCGCGCTGGAACAGGGGCTCGGCCTTGGCATAGAGCCCCTGGGTATAGAAGAGTTCCGCCAGGTTGTTGAGGGTGATTGAGAGGCTGGGGTGATCGGGCCCCAAGAGCCGCTCCCGCACCTTCAGGACTCGCAGGTAGAGGGGTTCGGCTTCGGTGTAAGCGCCGGCCTGCACCTTCAGGGCCGCCACGTTGTTGAGCGCCGACAGGGTGTTCGGGTCCTCCGCCCCACGCTCCCGTTCCATCAGGGCTACCACCTGCTGCCACAGATCGGCGGCCTCGGCATAGGCCCCACGGCTCTGGAACTCACTGGCCTGTTCGATCCAGGCCTGCACCGAGGCCGGCAGGGACGGTTGGCTCGAATCGGATCGCAGCTGGGGAGCCGCCAGCAGTTGGGGAGCCGCCAGCAGCTGGAGCGCCGCCAGGAGGACCAACCCTTGCCACTTCATGAAGTCACCGATGTGCCATGGCACAACTCGCAGCAGACTTTCAATAACAAATAATACAGCTGGGTCACTGGCAGCACCACGGCGGGCTCATAGTTGAGTAGCTCGCGGTCGTCGAACACCACAAAAGGTTGGGGATCCACCTCCGTCTTGGGCAGGGCGCTGTTGCTGCGCATGTTGGACTTGCCTATGGAGCGTCCGATGTCGACATAACGGCGCTCGCCAGAAGAAGCAATCCCGATCCTGCCTGACCGGCCCGGCTTGAGCAGATCAAGAACGATCATCCCAGTAGCAGCCTGCACCTCCATCAGGGCGCTAGGTGTGTAGTACCACCAGATGCAGTGACAGGGTGTGAGTTCGCCAGGGTCGGGGTGTCACCGCGCTTCCCAAGACCTCACACCTGTGAATCCCTGATCGGTGTCCACGAAATCGGGGGAACCCCAGCACCGTGAAGGTCAACACCCGCACCGATCGGGACCAGACGCTTGAGGAGAAGGCGACCAACGTTGAGGCGTTGCTCCAACAACTGCCGGAACGGGGCCAATGAGAAGGGCGCCCCGTGTCGGGCGCCCTTCTTCATGGCTGACACTCCACGTACATCTCGCTGCAGACGCGTAGAGCCGCAATGATTGCTCAAACCAACTCGCCAGAGCTGGTTCAGCTTGGGGGTCCAGTTCACAGGGCTTATGGATTGGGGCCAAGCTGCGAAAATCGTACCGATCGGCCTCCTCAGCGCCTACACATAGATTTCGACGGATGCCGTGAACAGAATCGGCGCCCACTGGATGTATGAGACTGGTGCCAGAATGGCTCAAACAACAAGCACCGCAAGCAATGATCCGCACCACAATCACCGCGCTGGCCATCGCCGCCAGCTCCATTGCCACCCCGGCCCTGGCGGACTCCGCCAAGGCGTATTGCGAGATGGTTCGCAGCAATGGCGAGATGCTCAAAGGGAGCTGTACCTGGTCTCAGATGCAGGGAAACGTCTACATCGACAATTTCAACCATTACGCGTTTGCCTTCCCTGCCGCCGAGGAGGGCAAGACCTACGAACGTACCAACCGGGAGGGTGCAGGTCCCTCCTTCAAGCGCCCCGGCTATGTGATCAACGTGTACTGGGAGAAGCCGGTCCGTGAGCCTGGGGGCTTCTGATGCCGAGACACTCCCCAGAGGGTCTGAACAGCGGCTCAGGTGCGGGGCAGTGTTGCCCCGTGGCTCGTTGGGGCCCTCAGATCGTCGGCCCTGCCCCAGCCTCCTGCCGGCCACCAGGGTGTTCGGTCCCAGTCGCGCCCGGGCCGGACTGGGCACAGGTCGCCAGGACTGCAAGCTCTGAGCGGGCTGGTGGTCTCTGACCGTGGATGAGGGCAGTTCCGCTTGTAGCCGCTTCGGTACTGGTGATGCTCCCGGCAGGAGCGATCCCGCCACCACCCGACTCATTCGACGGAGAAACGATCCACTGCCACCCCTCATGCAGTGCCGCCACCGTGCTTATCTGCCGCGACGCCTAACTCACAGCCCTTGACATTGAGTTGCGCGCCGCCTTCCGCCGCCTGCGGGATGAGGCTTCCATCACGGAATCCCAGCGCGAGGCTCTGGTGGAGGACCAGCGTCGCTGGGTGGAGAGCGTGGATCAGTGCTGGCGAGCCCGGGAGAAGATGCGGAACTGCGTCAAGAACAGCCAGGAGCAACGGTTCCAGCAGCTGCAGAGCAGGGCAGCTATCTACAAGACCATTGAAACCCTGAAGCCATAGAGCGAGAGCATTGGGTCTCCGAGTAGGAGGCTGCTTACAACAATTTCAGTCCTTTTCGACGCTCCTGAACATGCCCCTTGCGTTGTACTTGCAGACAAAGACCTGGGTGTTGATGTTCGAAATGTCGTACTGTCCATAGACCTTGTAGGTTCCGTTGGATTGGCGACTGGGCTTGAGGGTGGTGATGTAGCGATGGCGCTGCTTGAACTCCTGGGCAGCCATGCCGGTGCAGTAGCGCGACATGTCCTCAACGCTGACCCGATCCCTGTCGGAACCATCACTGGATCGTTTGTCACTAGTCATCGCGACACCATCAAACTCACGATTCCGGTTGAACTCACAGTAAAAAAAATAGAGCCTCACTGCCATCGGCTGGGGTTTGGCCGTAGACACGGTAGTTATTGCCATTGCGTTCTACTGGGAGCGTGCTGATGTCGCGAGGACTCACCTTGTAGCTGGCGGCAGCTTCTCCTTGGCAATAACGATTCATGCTGGATACATCGATGTTCGGACGGCCTTGCTGGGCCTGAACGGATGGGGCACCAAGGGCTGTGCTGGCAAGAACGAGAAAGGCAGATACGAGCAGAGGGCTTGAACGAAAAGGCATGATTCTCTTGATTGGTTCATGCCATCATCTCAGCCGGCCTGGATCAAAACCTGCGGACTCAACCAGCTAGAGAATTGTCACCTGAGTAGCTAAAGTAAGCAGCTGTCGGTACAGTCACAGTGCAGTCATGTTACGGTCACACTATAGACAACAATCTCCGGATGACTCCAGTTGTTCTGTCATGGCTGGACTGATGACATGGTGCGCAATCGGGGATGGGCACCAGAGGGGGCGTGACACCTTTGCCGTTTACCCGACCTCCCCTCACGTCCAAGGAAGGCTGGTTGACTGACGGTCGTCAGGTGCTGCGCTTTCACCCGACACGCTGGGACCGCGATATCCAACGGCGGGAGGTCACAAGTGGAGAGTGGATCCCTTGAGAGCCGGTTCTACTGCTGAAGAAACGTAGGGAGTTGAGCCGTATGGAAGCCTGCAAGCTCTGGAGGGAGCTGCGAGAGAACGGGTGGCAGGCCTGCAGTTCCCAATGGTGATGATCGGCACTGACCGATTGGATCAAGCGTCACCAGAATGAATTGAGTACCAATGTCCCCCTCCCTCCTGATGAGCACTAGCACCAAGCCACGCCGTTACCGGTTGGTTGATCAACATGGTCAGCCCCATCCAGAGCTGGATGACCTCTTTGATTCGTCCGAGGAGGCCTGGGACTTCGCCAGGCAGTGGTGGAACAGGAGTGGCGAAAGCCGCTTCGGCAGCCAAGGTGAGGGTGAGAGCCCGATTGGGCTAGGAGTTGAGGTGAGCACCGAAAGTGGTCACTGGCGCACCCTACGTCACCCGCAGGGCTGAAGTTGCGCTGAGACAGTCAGCCTCTGGCATCTGTCCAGCCGATCTGAGGGTGTGGGAGGAGCCAACTGGGGTTGGTCTCGACCTCCATTTGAGCAGCATCTCTTTCCGCTTGGCGTGGGCAACGGAGGTCTTGGAGCAATGTGATCGGACCTCTCCACAGTCCCAGGTTCTATTGCACCAAGATCGCCTTCAGGTGGATTGCAGTGGTGATGGCAAGGTCACAATATCCTCCGATGACGGCATGACAAGCCCTGCCAGACTATTGTTGCTTCCATCAGACTTGGCTTATGATCCTGCCAATCCACTGATTGCACACATGGCTCTCACCGGTGCAGACCTGCTTGCGAAAGTCAAAGAGATGGGCGATGCCTCGAAGTCCGACCTGGTCCGCGCTGCCGGATATGTAAGCACTAAGAAGGACGGCAGCGAGCGGCTGAACTTCACCGCCTTCTATGAGGCGCTGCTGGAGGCCAAGGGTGTCAAGCTGGTGAACGGAACAGGCACAGGCAAGAGGCCTGGTGGTCGTTCTCTCAGCTACGTGGCCAGGGTGCAGGGCAACGGCAATCTTTTGGTGGGCAAGGCCTACACCGCCTTGCTCGACATCAAGCCCGGCGATGAGTTCGAGATCAAGCTCGGCAAGAAGGCGCTTCGTCTGATGCCTGTGGGTGGGGGCGGAGAAGAGGGGGAGTGAGCCGGGTGGCTGCAAGACCGTCGCTCCCAGGTCAATGAAAGTCTTCACAGGACACCAGGAAACCAATGACATGGTCTGGCCATTGGGCCAGCGCCAGCAGCTCTCGTGGTTCCCTGGTAAACCCTTTCTGGGAGATGCTGGTGAGTTCCGCGAGGTTGTCGTAGGTGACCAGTGGCTTGGTTCGCTTGGCGGCTTCGCAGGCTTCCGTGAATTCCTCTCCCTGCTCTTCCATGCAATGGGCAAAAGCATCCTGGAAGGGCACCCCTTGAACCTGCAGCCGCACGAAGGCGTCGAGTTCTGGGGAGAGGTGGTCCAGCCATAGGGGAAGGCTCCTCACCGGACCGATGGTGACCTCACCGGTCTGGGTGTGCATCAGCACCACGGTGGCCTCCAGGGTCCAGGAAGGTAAGGCCATGAGTCTGCCGGCAGCAATCACAAAGGACTCGCGGTAGTCCTCGACCAGGGCCTGGTGGATGCGGGCGAGGTCAGACATGGAAAGCGAGTGCGCAACAAAGCCTGGTGACATGGCCACTCGGCTTTGAAAGGATCTGAGTGATGTGGAGCGTGGATGACCCTGGCACCTGGTGCCAGGGTTCCAGCGGGTCTTCAGCGGCGTCCCAGCAAGTGGTGTAACTCAGGAGGATCAGCCCCGGCGTAGCCGGGGCTGACGGCTCACCTCCCTCAGATTTCAGCTGTGGCAATGGGTGGGCCGGTCTGTGACCCTGTTCGGAGAACTACCACCAAACCGAACACAGACCATGACCCTCACCCATAGTGGCGCCTCCGAGCCGGGACCTATCAGGGAAGTTGTCCGCTCGGGGTGCTGAGCTGAGCACCGAGATGGACTGTACTGCGAGTTGAGGTTCAGGGGCCGCACGGCCGGGGTGTTGTTGTCATCGATGGCTGTCTTCGGTCGGGGTTGGGGCGTCCGGCCCCTGATCGCGGCTGTTGCCGATCGCGCCCTTGGAGGGGCGCCATCGGACAGCCACGGGGGCCTGGATTGTTGAGGGTCAAGCAGCCACAGGTTTCTGCGGTCGCGGATGGTTGATGCTCACAACCTGTGGCTGTAACCAGTTGCGGGGTGGCCGGCTCCAGCGCTGAGGATGCCTCTGCCGAGCTTCCTCATAGGTCTGTTGGCGGATGGCGCAGATCGCGTCAGCCTGGCCGTAATGGCGCTGATTGGGCGTCACGTACTTGATGCCGCTGTGCCGGTGCTCAGCGTTGTACCACTCGACAAAGCCATCCACCCAGGCTTTCACCGAAAGCAGATCCCGGAATCGCCTGAGCGGATAACTCTGGTGGTATTTCATCGTGCGGAACCACGACTCGGCATAGGCGTTGTCATTGCTGACGCGTGGCCTCGAGAACGAAAGCGACACCCCCAGCTCCGCCATCTTGGCCGCCAGAGTGAATGAGCGCATGGGGGCGCCATTGTCCGAGTGCAGGACCGCAGCAGTCTCCTTGCTGATCCCTTCATCGCGGCAGACACGATCAAAGAATGCGCTGGCCAACTCGCTACATTCATGCTCATGCACCTCTGCGCCGAGGATGCGCCGGCTCCATACATCCATCACCATGTAGAGGTAATAGAACTGCCCCTTCACGGGGCCGGGGAGGAGGGTGATATCCCAGGCCAGTACTTGATGGATGCCCGTTGCTTCCAACACCGGAACCTCCCTGGGCTCACGCGGCAGGCGGGTTCTGCCACGGTGGTTCAGCAGACCCTCTTGCCGCATGATGCGGTAAATCGTGGACTCTGAACCCACATAGATTCGCTCCTCGGCAAGGATGGCCACGATCTGGGCGGGAGTGAGGTCCGCGAATCGCGGATCATTGACGATGTGAATTAAGCGCTGCCGCTCTTCTGGTGTGAATCGGTGCGCCACATTCCGTGGAGAGCCTTTGCGGCGATCCTGGCTGAATCCATGTGTCTGGAACGCAATGCCCCAGCGCCGTAACGTGCGTGAGCAGATACCGATCAGATCTGCAATCGCCGTGGCAGAAGCCCCTTCTTTGAGACCTTCTCGGAACAATTCCATCAGCTGGCTTCTATCCTCTGGCGGGATCATTGTTCCTCGTCCCGTGGCCACAGCTGATCGAGCTTTTTTGAGAGCATCAGCAGTGTTGCCGCCTCCGAGAGAGCCTTCTCCTTCTTCTCCAATTCGCGTTGTAAGCGGCGATTCTGGCGAATCAGCTCCTGATTCTTACGCTGAAGTTCTCGCTGATCAGCCATGCTCGGAGCGCTGGGGCCATTGGCATCCTCGGCGGCCTGCCGCCAGCGGGCAAGCTGTTTGGGGTAGAGGCCCCGCTCACGGCAGAAGGCCCCGAGATCAGGGCCACTCAGGCCGGCCGCCTGGATCACAGCGGCCAGCTTGTCGAGAGCGCTCCACTGCTCCGGCGGCTTGGTGGTGGCTGGCACGAGCTGACCCTGCTTCTGCCACTGGCTGCGCCAGTTGTAGAGGGTCTGGGTCGTGATCCCGGTGGAGCGGGCGATCTCGGCCACGCTCTCCCGGTTTGGCGGGCTCATGCGCTGGCGGACTTGGTCCCGCACAGCGGTGTCATAGGTCGGTTTCATGGTCGTCGGTTTGGCCCCCTGGTGGATGGGTCAGACCGAGCGGACAACTTTCCTGACGCAGGGGGCCCCGATTTCGTGGACACCGATCAAGGGTTCACGCAAGTGAGTGTAGGAGAAATGATGAGCCGCTGCTCGTAGTCGATCGGACTGAGGTAACCGATCGTTGAATGGCGTCGCTCGCGGTTGTAGTAACCCTCGATCCAGAAGGCCAGATCGCGCTGCAGCTGCTGGGGTGAGATCAAGGCTTCTCGATTGTCATCGAGATCGAGTTCCAGTGTGAGGGTGGAGAAAAAGCTTTCCACCACCGCGTTGTCCCAGCAGCAGCCCTTGGCGGACATGCTGCAGCTGATCTTGTGGCTCTCCAGAAGCTGGCGGTAGTCAGTCGCCCGGTACTGGCTGCCCTGATCCGTATGCAGCAGCAGCTGCTCCGGTTCCACCTGACGATGGCCAAGGGCCCGGTTGAGGGCCTCGATCACCAGGGCGGCATCCATCCGGCTGTCAAGCATCCAGCCGACGACACGGCGGCTGAACAGATCGATCCAGACGGCGAGGTACCGCCAGCCCTCGTTGGTGCGGATGTAAGTGATGTCACCCGCCCAGCGGAGGTTCGGCACTGGGGGCTTGAAGTCCTGCTGCAGCAGGTTCGCCACCACCCCACAGGCCCCGCGACTGGCCTTGGCGCAGGGCCTGAACGCCTTGCGGGTTCTGGCCCTCAGCTCCGCTCGTCGCATGAGCCGAGCGACTCGATGGCGGCCGATCTGCCGGCCTGCTGAACGGAGCTCCTGGTGAACCCGGGGGGAGCCGTAGAAGCCGCGGTGCTGCTCAAACACCGCCGCGATCTCAGCGGTGATCACGGCGTTCTCGGCCGCCCGCTTTCCCGGCGCTTCCTGCCGCTGCCGCCAGGCGTAGTAGCCGCTGCGGGCCACCCCCAGCTGCCGGCAGAGCCAGGCCACCGAGTGGTGACCTGTGAGCTCATCGATCAGGCGAAACCTCTCGGCGGCAGCTGCTCTTTCGCAAAGTGCGCTGCCGCCAGCCTGAAAAAATCCTTCTCCCTCCTCAGCTCGCGGTTCTCCTTGCGGAGCCGGTTGAGCTCGGCGCGCTCCTCGCTGGTGAGCAGGCCCTGGTCTTTCGAGCCCGGCTGGCCGCGATCAATGCGGGCTTGCCGCACCCAGCGGGCCAGGCTGCTGGAGGGAAGGCCAAGGCGCTGAGCGACGGTGTTGCAGGAAAGGCCCTCCTGCAGGCAGAACTCCACGGCCTCCGCCTTCTGCTGCGCCGTGAACCGGCGCCGTGATCTGGTGGGGTTGGTCATCGATGGACAGTCTGGTGGTCATGGCGTGACCCTTATCGACTTGTCCTCAAAATCGGGGGAACCCCATGACGGACCTGGCACCGGGTTGGGCAGGCGTTGTCCTTGGCGCTCCTGCCATGAAATACCGCACCCTCAATTTGACTTGCTGGTTCTGGCTGCAGCGCCATACGCGCTCGCTGCGCTGGTTCGTAGCCCTGATCTGGCCGCTTTGGGAGCTCCCCCGAAAGATCGCCATCGAGCTCGAACTGCGTCGCTGTGAGCGGAGCTGGGGCAAGCGGTGATGCCTGTAGGGGCTGAGGCCCCCTTCTTACAGACGAATCGTTCTGCTCGTTGCGCACCCCAACGCGCAGGTCCTGGAGGTTCCCAGCGCCTGCGGTCTTCGCTGCACCCGCTCGCGCCTGCTCGGGGTTTCGCTACGTCCGCTCGTGGCGCTGGTGGTTGTGGTGGTGTTGGTGACCGGAGTGATGTCGTTGCCGTTGGCGATGTCTGTTCCCTGGGCCTGGGTTGGCGTCATGCCGGGAGGGTCAGCCGTGAGCGGGTGATGAGAGGCGATCGGCTGGTGGTGGCGTCGTGGCACTGGCTTGGTCTTCCCCCGATTGTCCCTGCGGGGTGGGGGGCGCGTCCTGCGTCATCACCACGATGCGACCCCACTCAGACCGTGATAGCCTTGTCCATCAGTTCCTCTCCCTGGCTGATGCCCTGGCCCGTCAGTTCAGCCGTCGTTATCCAGATCTGCTTGAACCTGGCGATGCCCAGGGCGTGGCCCGCCTAGAGCTGGTGCGGGCCTGCAGCCGAGTGACGGATCCCCTAACCGCACCCGCTTACCTCAAGCGCTGCATCCATGGCGCCCTGGCCCACTGGATCCGCGATCGGGCTCTGCTGGTCCGTTTGCCGAAATCAGCGCGGAGCGAGGCCCCCTGGAAGCACCAGAGCCTGGATCTTCCCCTCCCTGGGGGTGGCGGCAGCTGGCTCGATCTCCTCCCCGCCCCGGATCAGACCTCAGGCCTGGAAGCAGAGGTTGGTGATCCAGGGCTGGAGGCCATGCTCGATCAGCTGCCCGCCTCCCAGGCCGCTGCCATCAGGCTCACCGTCCTGCAGGGGCTCAGCCTCCGGGATGCGGCCAAGCAGCTTGGGCTCAGCGCCATGAGCGTGCAGCGTGCACAGAAGAAGGCTCTAGAGGCTCTGCGGCAGCAGGTGTCGGCCTGAGGGCCTCTCGGGCCAGCTCCGATGCTCTGGAGCTGGCCCGCCTCTGAGCAGCGACAGAGCGAAGGGAGGTTCGGATCGCATGCCTGCCAAGGCTGTCTCCAAAGCGGGAATCTGCGCTCCAGATGGGCAAAAGCGCTGCAGGAGAAGCGTTCTGGGCGATTAGAATTGCTTCATGGATAGAAGCAACTCGGTCGACTAGGGACTTTTCCTCTATTCCTGCTCCAGGTGTGCCAGGAGGGGGAACGCGTCTGATCAAACAGGCAGGCATGGGAAAACGAAGCTGTTGCAGGACTGAATGGTGCGGTCGTCACCCTGGACATGGTTGAAGAACGGCTGATCGACGTGTCCGGGATGATCTGGGTGTCCGACCTGTCCGACCTGTCCGACCTGTCCGACCTGTCCGGGGTGTCCGTGCTGTCCGATCATCTCTGCACTGAAAAGGGCAGGCTCGCGATGACCAGCAGACGGTCAGAGCGGCGTCCCAGCAAGTGGTGTAACTCAGGAGGATCAGCCCCGGCGTAGCCGGGGCTGACGGCTCACCTCCCTCAGATTTCAGCTGTGGCAATGGGTGGGCCGGTCTGTGACCCTGTTCGGAGAACTACCACCAAACCGAACACAGACCATGACCCTCACCCATAGTGGCGCCTCCGAGCTGAGCCAGCTCATGGAGGGCACCACCGCTGGCGCCCTGATCCCAGAGATCGTGCGCCGGGGTTTCCAGGACCTGCTGGAAGCCGAGGTTTCTGCCCTCACGGGCGCTCAACTCCATGAGCGCTGCCCCGATCAGCGCTCCACCCATCGCAACGGCTACCGGGAGCGGCTGCTCACCACCCAGGTGGGCGACCTCAGCCTGGCCATTCCCAGGTTGCGGCAGGGCAGCTTCTTTCCCAGCTGGCTGGAGCCACGCCGCCGGGTGGACAAGGCGCTCTACGCCGTGGTGATGGAGGCCTACACCGGCGGGATCTCCACCCGCAAGGTCGACGCCCTGGTGGAGGCGCTGGGCGGGGCCAGCGGCATCTCCAAATCGGAGGTGAGCCGCATCTGCCAGGGGCTCGATGAGCAGGTGAAAGCCTTTCTGGGCCGGCCGCTTGACCATGCCCGCTTTCCCTACGTCTACCTCGACGCCACCTACCTCCACGGCCGCCTGGGCCGAAATATGCAGGTGGTGTCGCGGGCGGTGGTGGTGGCGATCGGCATCAATGCCCTCGGCTACCGCGAAGTTCTCGGCATTGCCGTGGGCGACAGCGAGGCGGAGGGCTTCTGGCGTCAGTTCCTGGGCTCACTCAAGGAGCGTGGCCTCGACGGCACCCGCCTGGTGATCTCGGATGCCCACCTGGGCCTGACGGCAGCGATCAAGCGGATGTTCCAGGGCAGTAGCTGGCAGAGGTGCCGGGTGCACTTCCTGCGCAACCTGCTGAGCCATGTGCCCAAGGCCGGCCAGGACATGGTGGCCGCTGCCATGAAAGCGGTGTTCGTGATCCAGGCTCCAGATCAGGTGCGCGCCCACTGGCAGCGGGTCACCGAGATGCTGCGCAAGCAGTTCCCCGGCGCCGTGCCCGTGATGGAAGCCGCCCGGGACGACGTGCTGGCCTTCCTGCACTTCCCCCAGGAGCACTGGCGCAAGGTCTGGAGCACCAACCCGCTCGAGCGCCTCAACAAGGAGATCAAACGCCGCACCAACGTGGTCGGCATCTTCCCCAATGATCCAGCGATCGTGCGCCTGGTGGGCAGCCAGCTGCTGGAGCAGCAGGAGGAATGGCAGCTGGAGCGTCGCCGCTTCTTCTCTGAGGCCACCATGGCCAAGATCCCAGAGCCAGAAGAGCCCTTGGAGCTCACCGATGCAGATCCGAACGCCCAGCCGGCTGCAACCATCAGCTGAAGCGCACCAGCTTCTACCTCGATCTACACAGAACACATCGATCGCTGAGTTGCCAATTCAGCGATCAGGGTTCATAATGGATCAATGGAGCTGCGCAATCAGCTTCCAAGCAGTCATCCCCTGACTGCTCCTGTTCACCCTCCGGAGAGGGTCACAGGACCTCCTGAGTTACACCACTCGGAGGGGCGCTACCCCCTCAGCTGGCGTCCCCGGCAGTGGTGTAAATCCCCAGGGCCTCAGCCCGGCGTAGCCGGGCTGAGCGTCCGCACCTCAGGCGATCGGCTCCACGGCTGACGTTGCAAGGGGTGGGCAGGCCCGTTTCCCTGGTTTGAGAACCACCTCAACCAGACAGACCATGCCCAAGACCCATGCTGCCGTACCTGAGCTGGCCTCGCTACTCGATGGCAGCAGTGCCGGGGAGCTGATCCCTGAACTGGCACGCCACGGCCTGCAGCAGCTGATCGAGCTGGAGCTCGCTGCCTTCCTCGGTGCGGACTGGCACGAGCGCACCGAGGAGCGGCTCGGCCACCGCAACGGCTACCGGCCTCGCACCCTGACCACCCAGGTGGGGGATCTGGCACTGCAGATCCCGAAACTGCGCGCGGGCAGCTTCCTCCCCTCGATCCTCGAACCCCGCCGCCGGGTTGATCAGGCCCTGTACGCGGTGATCATGGAGGCTTACATCGGTGGGGTCTCGACCCGCAAGGTCGATGCCCTGGTGGCGGCGCTCGGCTCCCAGAGCGGCATCTCCAAGTCGCAGGTGAGTCGCATCTGTCAGGAGATCGACCAGCAGGTGCAGGCGTTCCTGGGCCGGCCGCTGGAGAGCAGCGGCTACGCCTACGTCTACCTCGATGCCACCTACCTCAAGGGGCGGCTGGGCAAGGCTCAGCAGGTCTGCTCCCGCGCCGTCGTCGTCGCCATGGGGGTGAACGAGGACGGGCGCCGGGAGTTGCTGGGCCTCAAGGTGGGCGACAGCGAGAGCGAGCCCTTCTGGGCGGAGTTCATCGCCCACCTCAAGGAGCGAGGCCTCGCTGGCGTCAAGCTGGTGATCTCTGACGCCCACAGCGGACTCACCAAGGCCATCCGACGGCAGCTGCAGGGCAGCGTCTGGCAGCGCTGCCGGGTCCACTTTGCCCGCAACCTGCTGCAGTGCGTTCCCAAGGCTCACCAGGGCATGGTCACCGCCGCCCTGCGCAGCGTGTTCGCTCAGGAGAGCGCGGAAGAGATCGAGTCCCGCTGGGATGATCTGGCGGCCTCGCTGGCGGAGCGCTTCCCCAAGGCCGCTGCGCTGATGCATGAGGCCAAGGAGGACGTGCTGGCGTTCCGCCACTTCCCCAAGGACCACTGGCGCAAGATCTGGAGCACCAACCTGCTCGAGCGGGTCAACGAGGAAATCAAACGCCGCACCAGGGTCGTCGGCATCTTCCCCAACGACGCGTCGATCACCCGCCTGGTGGGCGCGGTACTGCTGGAGCAGCACGAGCACTGGCAGCTGGAGGGCCGGCGCATGTTCTCAGCCGAGAGCATGGCGACCATCCCGGAGCTGGATGCCATCCCTGCTCTCCAGGCCCTCAGCACCTGAGAGAGGCAGGACGCAGGCCCCAGGTGATCGAGGCTGCAGCGCCCCCAGAGGGCGCAGCGGCCTTGATCGCAGCCCGGGGGCCGGCCGCTGCCACCTCCAGGCCGCAGAAGTCACTCCAACTCACAACACATCCGCAAGCTGACGAAAGACTTGACAAGTCATTCGTCCTGATTCATCGTGATTGAACGAGGCGCATCTGCACCTCCGGAATGACAGCCCGTCATTCCACCCTGTTCACCCTCTGACTAGGGCATTCGGGCCTCGGGTTTTACACCACGCAAAGGGACGCGGCCGGCCCTCACCTCTGCTCCTCGACCACTGATCAGCTCATCTCCTTCAACAATAGCCCATTGGGCGGGCAATCTCACCACGCTGCCGCATGCCACGCTCGATGGCCGCGTCGATCGTGGCCGCATCGGCCCACTGGCTGTAGTGCTGGTTGTGGGTTGCCACCGAATGGCCCATCAGTTCGGCTGTCACTCGAGGGCTCAGGCCATAGTCCTCATGGGCACGAAGGGCGTAGCCATGTCGGAAGGAGTAGGGCGTGATCGGAGCGGTGGCCCTCAACCGCTTCCAGGCCTCCTGACGGATCAGGTACTTCCGCATGCTGTCTGCTGGGCCGGAGGGGGCGTCAAGTGGGGGGAGTACCTCGCCGTCGGCCACACGTTGAATCAGCTTCCACTCCTCTCCCCATTCCGGATGGAGTGCTCTGAGTTCGCGGGGTTTCGTCCTTCCACCACCACTGGTCTTCTGGTAGCGGCACCAAAGCTTTCCGTCTGGAGACAGGTCGAGATGAAGCAATTCCACCGGCCTCAGCCCAAAACTGGCCACCAGCTGGAGAGCGAACAGCCAGCGACGACCCGCTGGATCCTTGGGGAGGGCATCGAAGAGTTCGAGGATCTGTTGATCCTTCAAGGGAACCGATGACTCCTTCTGAGGTTTCAGGCCCACGATGCGGCTGATCCTTGGCGGTGGGGTCCATTGCTCTGCTGTGAGATGCCCCTCCTCGATGGCCCAGCGAAGCATGGCCGCCATGTGCTGCACGGCGATTTCGCGGCGTCGTGAGCCTGGATCCCAGCGATCGGCAATCGCACGAAGCAGGTCCTTTGCTGACGCTGGACTTTGGCTCTGAACTTCATGCAGTCGCTCACCGGTGATCCGGTAGTCCTTTTGCCAGGTGGAGGGCTTGATCTGGCCGGTGCCCCTGATCTTGTAATCGCCGAAGCGCTCCCAGATGTCGATCAGGTCGACGGCATGTTCAGAAGCGGCTCCGGGCAGGGAAGCAGCACTCGGGCCCAGGACGTGCTCCTTCGCTTTGTCGAACGAGAGGCCGCTCTGAATCAATTGATGCATCGTCTCGGCCGTCCGCAGGATCTCGGACGACGACGCCGGCAGCCACAGGCAGGGGAGAACCATGCTCTTTCGACTGCCGTCGTCAAATCGCGCGAAGAGCTTGGCTTTGTCCCGCATGGGGGAGACGTTCCACGAGGTACCGACAGCAAGCCTGAGCTGCATCCGCAGGCCTTCGATCCATGCCGGAGTGCTGGATGAAGTGGCGCTACGGGCCATGGTTGGAAGCGAAGGGAGGCAGGAACAGCAGCTCTCAGTTGAGAGCTGGGTGAGAGCTGGAGGGCCTCAGCATGGCACCAACTGCCACTGCCTGACACAAGCGGGTGCAAGCGCCCTCGACCGGCCGAGATCAGTTGCAGCCACAAGAATCCAGGTATCGCAAGCCCTGTGGGGGATTCGTGGGGTAAGGTTGATTCGGCGGGGCGTGGCGCAGCTTGGTAGCGCGGGTGCTTTGGGAGCACTAGGTCGCAGGTTCGAATCCTGTCGCCCCGACTAGTCACCATAAGGGTTCTCGGCGAAACCGGGAACCCTTGTTTTTTGACTTGCAAGAGAAAGTGCAAGAGAATCTCGCCTGCTCCTTGCCTTTCGATGGTTCTGGGCCGGTCAGCGGAGCCCGTGGGTGGTCGCTGGGGACGGAAGCCGGTCATTGATCTGCCTGAGGCAGCCCGAGACTTTCTCTTGCATCTCTTGCGGTTGGTCGCTCAAGAAGAAGGCGCCTCAAGCGCAGAAGGACGGAGACCACTCGGCGGCAGGGATGCAGGGTGTCACGCGAGCGCAAGGGCGGGGCAGGTCGGCTTCGCCGACCCTTGTGCTCGCGTGAGTTTGATCTCCCCTCGCCGCCGCCGGGATGGGTGGCTCAGGTCACGCCTGCCCGGCGCCTCTCCCGCGGCTGCGGTGGCCGGGCATTCGTCCGCACCAATGCGGGCAGAGGTGAGCCCCATGCCTCCTCGCGCGGCTGCGCGGCCAGCTGGGCATTCAGGTGAACTGGTTTTCGGGGGGTGTCGATCCAACTTCAAATCGGCAAGGCCCTGTGGCGGATCCAGCGCTGGGGTTGCCGGGGCCAGGCATGGGGCTCGACCGGCACCAGGGCTTCTTCGGGCCGGTCCGATCTGGGTTTCGGCAATGCTTGCTGCTGATGGCCTCATCCTGAGCACCTTCCACAAGCCTGACCGCCGCAACGTCTCCCACTCCAGGCGGCTTCCCCTCCCATGCGTTCCTCCCTGCGCCGCCAGCTGCTGCACCTCGCCACCGATCTCTCCGCCCTGACGGCGAACCCCGACGACCTGGGCCACGGCTTCGATCTGCTCACCCGCAGCTACGCCACCCCGGTGGCCGATGCCGCCCGCGCTGCCCTGCGCCACGACCCGGCGATTGCACCACTGATCGCCGAGCGTTACTGGGGGCCCTGGCCAGGCCAGGTCGAGTTGCTGGCGCTGCCGACGGAGAGCCTCGGCCATGCCTACGCCAGTTGGTTCGCCCAGGCCGGCGGCCAGCCCCTGCCGGATCCGGAGCTGCAGGCCGGCAGTGAGGTCGACGACATCTGGTTGCACCAGCGCGTTCGCCACACCCACGACCTCTGGCATGTGGTGTGTGGCTGCCCGCCCACAGCGGCTGGGGAGGCAGCGATGAGTGCCGTCAACGTGATGCAGCTGCGTTGGCCGGGCAGCGCCATGCTGCTGGGGGCCGATCTGCTGCACCGGTGCCTGGAGGGGCCGGCCAGTGGCGAGGTTGACGTGGGTCAAGCGGTGGCCTACGGCCTGGAGCTGGGCAGGGTCTGCGCGCCGTTGCTGGCGCAGCGCTGGGAGGAGGGCTGGGCGCGGCCGCTGGCCCAGTGGCGGCAGCAACTGGGCATTGCCGCGCTGGTGGAACGTTCACCCTTTCGGGAGATCACGCCCCCTCGAGCCTGATCGGCAGCAGGCGGCGCATCAGCAGCGATTGCAGCAGCAGGTCGGCCAGCACCACCACGAAAATCAGCGCCAGCAGCTGGGCTGCGAGGGGTTCCGCCAGCTCCGGGGTGATGCCGCGCAGGTGGGGCAGTTCCTCGGCCATCGAGACGGCCAGGGCCAGGGGAACCGCCGCCCGCAGGCCGCAGCCCGAGACGATCAGGCGCTCTGGCCACGGGAAGCGGGCGGCCGGCAGCACTGCCGACACTGCGAGCAGGCGCGCCAGGGGCAGCACGATCGCGAGCAGCAGCCCCAACGGCAGCACCGCGATCAGTGCGGCGGGCTGCACGAGCACGCCAAGCAGGAGCAAAACCGTGATCTCGGCAGCGGTGTTCAAGGGGTGCATCACCCTGCCCAGGGCCTGCTGCTCAAAGCGGCCGATCCGGTAGCGGCCATTCGAGAGCAGCACCCCGGCCACGAACACCGCGATCAGCCCACCGCCCCCCAGCAGCTGGCCCAAGCCATAGGTCACAAAGGCCAGAGCCACAGCCACCAGCAGCAGCATCTGCTCGGAGCGCGCCAGTGCATCGATCAGGCGCGGCGCCACAGCCCCGACAACCAGACCGGCCAGCAGGCCGGCGATCACGTGCAACCCCACCGCTCCCAGCTCATCTGGCAGACGGCTCGTCAACAGCCCTTGCACGGCCAGATGGTCGCCATGGAGTTGCTCTCGCAGCACACCGGCAACCAATCCGAAGACCAGCAGCGTGATCACGGTGCTTACCGCGGCTTCGAACTCAAGCAGGTGACGGAGACCTCCGCGGATGCCATGGTGCAGCGCCGCCAGCAGATCTTCGAGGGCTCCGCTGTCGGTGGCCCCAAGACAGCACACCGTGAGAAAGGCGGCAGAGATCGGCAAGCCACTGGCCATCAGCGGAGTCAGCCCGAGCAGGGCCAGCCCCGTGATCGCCAGGGTGATCAGCACCCCCAGGATGCCAAGCCTCAGGCCCGCCGCGGTCATGCCGCGGATGCGGCGCAGGTCGGTGTTGAGACCGGCGTAGAAGATCAGCAGGGCCAGCGCCACCCGGTGCAGGGTTTCCACCTGCATCGGGCCGATACTCTGGCCTACTGCTCCGAGATCACTCGGAATGAGAAAGCCAAGCAGCAGAATCGCCGCAGTCCCCGGGAGCCGCCAGCGAGCAGCCAGCTGGTCGAGCGCCATTGCCACCAGATAGACCAGGCCCAAGCCCAGAAAGAAGCCACGTGGCAACAGGGTGCCTGCCAGGTGAGCGTTGGACTGGGACACGGCTATCAATACTGGCATCATCCGCCGAAGCCGCAACCGCTGAAGGCCTTTCTACAACAGCGGTTTGTCAGCTGTCTGCCAGACCTGGTGCATTGCCTTGATCCCATGCGCTCCCTACTGGCAGGGCCGGGGCTCACCCGTTCCGATCTCGCGCGTACCGACAAAACTGCCGTTGAGAAGACAGTCATGACTCCTGAGTTGATGTCGTTGATGTTGCCGGTGCGCGGTGGCGCCTGCCGCCTCTGGGCTGGCCGGCACCTGCCAGCAGCTTCTACGGATGGATGGCCGTTGCTCGTGTGTCATGGCGGCCCAGGTGTCCCCAGTGATTATTTGTTTCCCTTGGTGGAGCTGCTGCAGCGACCGGTGATTTTCTTCGACCAACTGGGATGTGGGCGCAGTGACCGGCCTGAACCCGCTGATCAGGAGTACTCGATTGCGGCTTCCGTGCGGGACCTCGTTTCGGTGATCGATGCACTGGTAGCTCAGGCCTGGATCCCGATCCGTGATGGACGCCCGGCCTATCACCTCTACGGCCAGTCCTTCGGCGGCATCCTGGCCTTTGAGACCCTCAATGCGGCCAGTGGTCCACCGCCGCCGCGCTCGTTGAGCCTGTCCAACGTGCCGAGCTCGGTGCCGGTGTTGCTTGAGGATGTGGTGGCCCTACTGGCGGATCTTGGCGACGACGGCTCCCGCTTTGATGCGACCCACGTCTGTCGAGCGAACCCCCGGCCAGCGGCACTGCTGGCGGCCTATGCGCCAGGGCACCCAGGGAGCCATTGGCGGGGTGTGGATGTGATTGCGGAGTGGTGTGTGCCCGAGGCGAGCCTGGCTTCTTTCACCACACCTGTATTACGTCTCGCTGCGGAGTACGACTTTGTCACCTCCCGTTCGATGCAGGGATGGCAACAACTCGCGAATCAGCGCCTGGTGGTTCTTCCGGGAGTGGCCCACCATGCCCTGCTCGAGAGGCCTAAGGCCTATGGAGCTCACCTAGAAGCATTCCTCCAGACACACGAGGACTGAGCCGACTTGGCTCGGGTTCTGCCGATCCATGTCGGCGACCCGGAACGATCAAGGTCGGTTAAGTGGGCCATGACATGACCGAACAGCAAGAAGCCCTGTAAGAAAGTTGAACCAATCGCTGTTCTCACCTTTCGTGCCCAGTTGGCTTCTCATATGCAGTCAGCGCGTGCCAAGCGAGACTGTCGCCCGAGCGACACAATGATTAGCCCAGAAGTGAAAAGCGGGTGACCGGACTCGAACCCGCATCATCAGCTTGGCAAGCTCGACTAGGAATCGCTAAGATCGACTGTGCCGCAAGGCATGCTGGCAGCCAGAGCCGCACGTGTGAGATGTTTGGTGAGATGTTTTGCGGCCGCCAACCGCCTGTCGGCCGGAGAGCCCAGAAGCCGGCCCGTCGAACAAATAGCGACTCAGACCGCCGTCGCGGGACATGCGAGATGCCTCGCTGGCCGGCAGGTGCCTCATTCAGGGGAAGTGGCGCTTCTTTGAATTAGGCGCAAGCGGAATAAAGGTTCGAACAGAAGTGCCCGCATGCAAGTGCGGCGCCAGGGCGCCAATCCGCTCTGGTTGTTCTGATCCACGTGCTCGGCCATGAAGTCGACCATGCCGCAAGGCACTGCAAACACCGCAGGGCTTCGGTCGGCGACGGCCGTCCTTCAGCGTGCCACGGCTGCGCCGTGGCGTGCATCGGCCAGCCGCCGCCGCCCTCCGCTCTGGGAGCCGGTGTTGGGGTGGTGGGCAGGGCTCCTCTCCCGCGGCTGCGGTGGCCGGGCATTCGCCCGCGTTGATGGGGCTGGGGGTGATGCCCCAAGCCTCCTCGCGCGGCTGCGCGGCCAGCTCGTCGTTCAGTGCCGAATCTGGCGGTCTTGCTTTTCAGCTTTCAAACCCACCTGTGGATGGTCTTGCTTGGTGCAGATCCATTACCCCGCAGTCGCTCTGCCCGCCACAGAGTACGTTTGTACTGGTAGAATAAGGGCTGCGCCAAAGGCCCAGAGCCCATCGCCGGCGGCAACCTAATCCCTGGTCTCGCCATCACAGTTGCGTACACATAAGCGGTTGTGATGCCCCGATCAGTTGTCCTTTCTGGCAACTGAATCCATGGCTTTATGTATTCCATCGCGGCCGGAGATTGTCCCGGCTCGCTCTCTGGTGATCGCCGCCGGTGGCGGCCGTGATCTGGCCTGGCCCCATCAGCGCGTGGCCGCTGAGCTGCTGGCCCGCAGTGGCGGCCGGCTGGTGCATCTGCTGCTCCATGGCGGGGCCCGTGGTGCCGATGCCGCCATTGGCCGCGCTGCCCATCAGCTGGGCTGGCCTTCAGTTGTGCTGCCAGCCCGGTGGGAGCGGCACGGCAGGGCAGCTGGGCCGATCCGCAATCGGGAGCTGCTCGAGCAGGCCATTGCCCGGGCCGTGGCCCACACCTCCCCGGTTTCGATCGCCTCGGTGCTGGTGGTGGCGTTCCCCGGTGGCCTTGGCACCGCCTCGCTCGTGCAACAGGCCCGCCGCATGGCCTCCAGTTCGCCGGTGCCGATCTCGGTGGCCGAGGTCAGCACGTCGGCCGGGCTCTGGGCTGTTCCGGCTGGTGTTCCCCGCTCCTGATCAGTCACCACAAGCCTTTGGCGTTCTGTCGCGCCTCCTCTCCATTCCCTGTCTCTCCTCTCACCGTCATGGCCGTTCTCACTCCCATCCCCTCCGCTGTCGCCCCTGCTTCGGCTCCGGAAGCCTCTGGTCCTTCCTGTTCCCTCCAGCGCTCCGGATCGCTCTGGCAGCTGGGCATCGAGGCCCAGGAGCTCACCAGCGCCATCGGCCAGCTGGCTGAGCAGTTGGAAGCGGATGATCCCGAGCAGCGCGCCTCAGCCCTCGCCGAGCTGGAGGCGGCACTCCTTGCAGAAGAAGGCAACAAGCAGGCCCTCGCTACCAAGGCTGATGCCACCTGCTGGGTGATCGAGCACCTGCGCGGCCAGGCCGCCTACCGCCAGCAGCAGGCCAAGCGGCTCAGCGATCTGGCCCGCTCCGATGCCAGCCGGGCCGATGCCCTTGAGGAGTCGCTGATCTTTGTCCTCACCCAGCTGCAGCCGGCGGCTACCCGCTTCTCGTTCCCCAATCACGAGCTCAGCAGCCGTAAATCCTCGGCCGTCGTGATCGACGACGAGGAGGCCCTCGATCCTGAGTGGCTCATGGTCACGACCACCAGGAAGCCCGATAGAGCCGCCATCAAAGAAGCCCTGAAGGCGGGCCGCCAAATCAGTGGTGCTCAGCTCCTTTCCCGCCGTTCCTGGCGCATCCACTGACGGCAGCCAGAGGAGGTCTCGTCCCTCCTCAATGGGTCCGCTCCTGCAGCGGGCCCCTGTCCTCCCATCCCGAACTCCAACCTTCCTCACCCCCGGAACCAGCCATGGCAACCGCCGTCTTCTCGCCTGAGCAGATCGCCGCTCTCTCGGCCCCGCTCGATCGCTCCAAGGTCAAGCAGCGCGACCAGGGCCGCGCCAAGGTCAGCTACCTGGAGGGCTGGCAAGCCATCGCCGAAGCCAACCGCATCTTTGGCTTTGACGGCTGGCAGCGCGAAACCATCGCCGTGGAGTGCGTCAACCAGAGCGAGCGCTCGATCGGCCGTGATGGTCGCTCTGGCTGGGGCGTCACCTACACCGCCCGCGTCCGCATCACGGTGGGCGCCACCGATGCGGGGCCTCTGATCCGTGAGGGAAGCGGAGCCGGCCACGGCATCGACATCGACCTGGGCCAGGCCCATGAATCGGCCATCAAGGAAGCCGAGACGGACGCCATGAAGCGAGCCCTGATGACCTTCGGGAATCCGTTTGGCCTGGCCCTCTATGACCGTCTCCAGCGTGGTGTGACATCGTCAGCCGGCGGCGAGGAGCAGGTCCGCCCTGGGCATCGGGATCTCGCTCCTGTCCACAGCCCAGGGACGGGGCATGGCCACCAGCAGCCCAGCCAGCCACAGCGGGGACGGGTAGTTGAATCCCGTGATGCTGAGCCGGACGATCCAGCCCTGGCACCGCTGGATAGCGCCACGATTCACCAGCTCCACAGCACCATCCGTTCTCTGCCCCGGCCCGCCCTGGAGGGCTTCACCAAGGCGTTCCGCAAGCGCTTCCAGGTGCCGCCCGATGCCCCGTCGATTGCAGATCGGATCTGCCAGCGGTGTCATCACGACTGGATCGAAGCCTTCCTGGTGCAGCACCAGCCCAGCAGGGTTCAGCTGGTGCCTGCTGAGGCGGCCTGAGATTCGCAGGCCGGCCCACGACATCAAAAAACCCCCGCCAGAAGGCGGGGGCAGACGCGATGGGCTGGATCAGCTGGCCCTACGGAAGGTGGATCCACACGCAGGTAGGAAGCCGCAGATCGCGGGCCAGCTTGGCCACGGTCGCTGCCACCTCCTGCAGCTTGTTCAGGGGGATCGCCTCCGCTGTCGGATCGACAGCATCGAGCGAAGTTCCCAAAACATAGATCTGGTTGGCTGCATCAACCGGTGCATCACCGTGTTCGTGCATCGCCTCCAGGTGCCCATCCTCTTCCAGTTGCTGCTCAGGCGGGATCTGCTCGGCAATCGACTTGAGCTGTAGCCCATTTGGAGTTGCCACCAGATTCACGCGTAAGCCCTCAAACTCAGAGAGGCGTGACAGGTCACCAAAGCGCCGGCTGCAGACCAGCGCCCGGTGGAGGTTGTTGGCTGCGTCGATAATGCTGACGACAGCGAATGGAACCCCGTACGGGGATGTTCCATACCAGTTGATCTGATGCAGGATGCCCGTCAAGGGCAGGGACTTGGTCATTACGAACGTGGGCGTGAACTGTGGTCATTGCAATCGCAGGGGCAGCAGGAGCTGAGCACTGATCTCCAGCAGGGAACCGATGGAGTTGCAGCTTTCCAGTCACCGCAGATGCGGCTTTTAGGCACATGACTGATCACCAAGCAACGGCATCTGCTTGGCGCGGTCCCCACCACGCTGATGGGGCCACTTCGCGGGGGCAGGAGCCAGTCGGGGCTGGTTGCTCGCGCCGCAGAGAGCTTTCCGACCGCGGCATTTGTACCGCGGATTTGTCGAGTCCAAGACCCTCAACACTTCCCGGAACTGCCCCTTTGGCGTGATGGCCAGCAGCACCTTTGCAGCCTCCACGATCGGCTTGATCGCCCGAGCAAACGCAGGGTCACTGATCAGGGTGTGCATGGGCCGCTCGCGGAAGCCGACCTGCTCGCCTTTGCTGTTGATCAGGATCGGCCGCGTCACCGGGTTGATGTCCTTCAGGGCCTGATAGACCTGAGGCGGGATGCGGTGATACACGAGATCAGCGAGGCAGCTGGCGGTAGCGGGAGACCCCCAGCGATGACCAACGACCGATTCGTAGAACTGCCGGAACTGGGCATCAAACAGCGGTTCAGGGCGCTCTGTACCCAGGTCGATCCAGGCTTCCAGCAGCCGCTCTTCCACCGAGCGGTGGTCCACGATCCCGAAGGCCTGCTGGCACAGCGCGATCAGTGAAACCTCAGCGCCGATCTCCAGCATGCGCACCGCCGCAGGGCCGTAGGTCGGCGAGGTCCGGCTGAGCTCACCCCAGAACCGGATCAGCGCTTGGTGGGACAGGGTCGTGGCATAGCCAGTGGGCCCTGGGTAGGGCACATCCATCAGCGGAGGCCCTGAAATGGACCTGTCCTGGGCTGGACTGACTGCGATCACTGAGATTTCGCCTGGCCCTGGCTTGGGTTCGGGCGTGATTCCCTCAACAACGCGCTCGATCGTGCGCTGAGCCTGGGAATTGGAGAGCATGTGCACCGAGGCCGCGGCACTCCGCATCGAGAAGCGGAAGCTGCCATCCGGCATCAGGAAGGCGTCCAGTGTCGCTGGCCCGTAGCGGACCTTGCGCAGCTGTGCCGTGTAGGCGTTGGCTTCAGCCGGGGGCTGAACCTCCTTGAGGCGATCCAGTCCCCTGGGCTTTTTGGAGCTGCAGTGGACTGGAAGCGGGGCCTGTTCAGCCTCGTAAACAAGACGCGCGCAATCTGGCTGCGCGCCCTGTGGCGCGGTAGTTTCGGTCAAGATGACCTCCTCCGGGTTGTCAGTGGCGTGCTGTTCCAGCAGCACGTCGACCATTTGACCCCTGGGTGCGCTGCATCTGGGGGTCTCCCCCTACGCAGACACCACAGATGGCGTCACGGCCGATGGGAACAAATTAACTGCCCCGCCACGAAGTGACCAGCACGGTCGGTGAAGAAATCCCGGGAAGGCGTTGACCTTTACAAGCCCCCCGTGCTTCCTGCGTGGCCGCATGATGCACGGGGGGCTTGTAAGCTACGACCCTGTCAAACAGGCTTCCAGATTTCTTAAGGTTTCCAAATCAGGAAGCCCTGCGTTGCAAGCGATCTCAGGAGTTGGGGTCTCCGCTTGTGTGTCAGCGCGTGCTGACATGGCCTGCCATCCGTACGGCCTTGGGTTGGCTTGGGGCCTTGAGCCCCCCTTCTGTTTGAGTGGCAATCGCTGGCCTTCGGCTATTCGCGCTGCAGCTGTTGTGCTCGGCTGCGACTAATAGAGCCCGCTTTTGGCCTCCAGGGATAGAACCGACATGGGCACCCTGCTGCTCCGACTACTTGCGCGGGAGGGGCGGAAGGGTGGCACTGCTGGGTGCCTGGCGATCACGCCACCCGGCCTGCCCCGGCTTGCGCACCGCGCAAGGGCTGACGCGAGTCGCTGCGCTGCGCTCCGTGCCCCTTGCACGGCGCAGGCGGTGCCGGGGCTGAACGGCGGTGTCGTTCGCCAGCCCAGCCATGGCCGCCACTCCCCTCTCCCGCACCTGCCCGATCCGCATCGTCTCGGTGCATCTGCTTGATGCCGCGGGCCGGCTTCTCAGGGTGCTCTTCCTCGATCGCGAGGGGCACATCTCAGCAGAGCCGCACTTCGTGCCCCGAGAAGAGGCGCTGATCCTGGCCTCCAATCAGCAGCGGGTGCTCGGGCCCCAGGCCAGGGTGCAGGTGCTCTGAGGTGCTTGCCCGGCGGTGTCCCCGCCGGGTTTTCTCCTTCGGGGGGGGGTGGGTCGCGTCCGGGTCGATGTGCTCAACTCAGCCCCACGTACACCGGCTGGAACCACTGCATCCGGCGGCTCTGACGCTTCTCGCCATGCAGCACGGTGTGCCAATGGCCCCGGCGCCAGTGGGGCCGACGCGAGACGCTGCTGCTGCTGCCAGCCGCGGTCCCTTCTGACGGGGGCCTGGGGGTGCGATCGAACCGGAAGTCCTTGCCGATCCACACCGGGCCCTGGGGCGTCACGGTGCCGGAGTCATCGGCGGTCCCAGCCGAGAAACCCTTGCCGCTGCGCACCCTGGCGGCCGGGCCGGTGGTCAGCAGTTCCGGCTGGTAGAGCTGCACCAGCAGGGCGTTGATCGCCAGCCCCTCCATGCGCTGGTTGGTGCTATGCACCGCCTGCTCATCCCACTGCCAGGCCGGATGGCTCATGTCTTCCTCGGTGGGTTGGCGCTCGCCGATTTGGGCAAAGGAGTGGCGAGTGAGGTATGTGCTGCCATCGAGGGCCAAGCCCACGCAGCTGATGCCGCTGATGCGATGGGCCATAGGCGGCAGCCAGTTGGCCATCACCCGCAGGTCAGCCACAATCACCACCGGTATTGGCACCCCGTCTTCTGTGAATAGGGCCCCATCGGGGAGCATCAACCGGAAGCAGGGCAGCACCTGCGGCAGCTCCTCATCGAGGTAGGGAGAAGGGGTGCGGCGAAAGGCCTCTATCAGCTCTGGCGCCAGGAAGCGGGGCGGCGCCTCCACGATCCGGGCCCAGCGGCAGGTGGTAGCAGCCCAGAAGCCGATCGGATCTTCCAGCTCATCGATGAACTGCAGGGTCGCCTCGATCATTGCTGCAAAGGCCAGGTGATTGGCCCAGTGCTGGAAGCCCCGCGGGGAGCGGTAGCGGTGCTGCTCCTGCTGGATGTAGGGGTCCTGGCGGCGCAGTTTTGTAATCACCGGGCCGATCGGCGGTAGCTCGGCCTTGCTGGCACGGATCGATTCAGGCGTCAGCGGTGTCATCGGCGCAGATCAGCAGAGCCGCTGGCAGATCCTCACCATCCTGGCCGGATGGCGGATGATTGATGCACTGCCCAGGGAGAAGCGCTGCCTTGCCTGGATTCCACATCACCACCCAAGACGATCTACCCGGACCGGATGGGGATGAGCCCTACACGCTATTTGTAAACCAAACCGAGTACGGCAACGCCCGCTTCCTGCGCACCAACGTGCTCTCGGCCCGGCCTGACCTCAAGAAGTACACGGCGCTGCGTTTTCGGCAGGAGGTCAAGCGCCATGCCGATGCCATCGCGCCTGGGGAGTATGCGTTCAGGGGTCGGGACGCCCCACCGCACGAATGCAAGCCTGATCGCTCACCGCTGAGCGATCAGAGACTCTTCCTTGTCCTTTCTTCTGCCTTCAGGGATCGCTCAGCAGTGACGGCATCACCCCATCGCGGTGATGGGCGATCCAGGCCTGCTCCAGGAACTCCCAGACATCCCGCCCCTGTTGCCTGAGGGTAGTGGTGACCGTGAGCAGGCGGCTCCGGCAGATCGCACCTTGGCGGGATTGGACTCCTTGACTGATCTTGCGCTGAATCACCGATTGGCGCAGGGCACGTTCTGCGGCGTTGTTGGTGGGCTCTATTCCCTCGTTCTCCAGGAAGGTCCACAACCCACCTGTCACCTTCTGGAGCTGCTGGCACGTGCGCACTGTGCTGGCCCAAGGCGTTCGCTCGCCGCGCTGGTAGCCGAGCTCTACTACCCGCTGCAGCGTGGTCTCAAAGGTCTGGCGGATCGGCCGGCAGCTTTGCTGCAAGGCGGGCCAGTCAATCTTTCCCTCCTTGTAGCGGTGCCAGTGGCCAAACAGCTGCTGCTGCAGGCCCAGCAGCTGGGCTCCGAATTCAGCGCTGGCGCCCGGGCGTTCGGCGATGGCCGTCAGGTCGCGGATCAGGTGCGCCCAGCACAGCTGGCGCTGCTTGGTGGGCAGGTGGTTGTAGGCCGAGAAGCGATCGCTCACCACAATCCCGCCAAAGGCGTTCCCCAGCAGCTCGATGGCAGCGGTCGTCGATCGACTCAGCCCTTGCACAAATACCGTCACCACGGCGGTGACCATGACCCACTGCCAGCCCCGCTTTCCAGTGGGATTGTTGCCGTCGGCATTGCCGGTGGGGGCGCCAGTTTCATCTACGTAGGCCACCGGCTGCACGCGGGCAAAAGCAAGGGCCTCCTGCATGGGCTGCTCCAGTGCTGCACTCAAGCGCTGGCGGACCCGTCCAATCGCGCCGCGGCTCATCTCCACTCCTACCAGCTGCTGGAGCAGGGCCTGGGTCTTGCTGAAACTCAACGGAAAGGCACTGCCCAGCAGGCCCACCAGTGCACTGAGCCTTGGGCCGTAGTGACTGGCCTCCACATCCGCCGGCAACGAGGCGCAGGTGCTGGTGGAACAGCAGGGGCAGACCAGGCGATGCAGCCGGTGCTCGATCACCAGCGGGGTAATCGGCGGGATCTCGATCACCTGATGGCGCAGGGGATCGAGATCCTCTCCCTGGAGCAAGGTGCCACAGCGGCGGCAGGCATCAGGGTGGTGATCCACCACCTGATCCACCCGCTCGATCGACAGCAGCTCTGGTCCGGATCCGGGATGGCCCTGCTGGCCGCCCCGCTTGCGGCCACTGCCCTTGCGCCGTTCTGGCGGCTTAAAACCCAGACCATCACTGGAGGGAGGTTTGGATGAGTTGCGAGAGCTGCGTCCGATCCGCTCACGCAGGTTTGCCAACTCGGTGGCCAAGGAGGTGAGTTGGCCGCGCAACAGCTCGATCTCCTGCTGCTGGGCGTTGATCAGCGCTCTGACGCTGGCGGGAGTTTCCAGCCAGTCGGCTTCTGGAATTCCAGCCGGATGTGCGGTCATCACAGGCGGGTCTCTACCTGAGATGCAACCGGAAATCAAGCTGTCGTCAAGGGTTCAGCAGGGCCGATGTTCGCCGCGAGCTGTCACGCCCCCTGAACGGATACCCTGGGGAAGACGTGGTGGTGGTCTTCATGGAGGCCCAGGGGCTGGAGCCGCCGCTGACCTTGGTGTGCAGTGACCTGCATCTGGAAATGGAGGGCTACCCGGTGGAGCAGGGGGCGGAGATAGATATCCCGCTGCTGCCGCCGGGCAGCCAGGGAGCGGCGCGGGGATTTGGGTGAGGAGAGAGGCTGTTGGGCCCAGCCCCTGGAGGCACCGCCCCCGCGGCCACCAGGTCGAATCAGGCCAGTCCAGCCGTGTGCAGCAGCAGGTCGAGACCCAGGGCTGCCATGACCAGAGGCATGGCTACTGAGCCGATGCTCCAGGCCGAGCGCATCAGGCGGTGAAAAACCATGAACAGAGGGGGAATCATCAGCGCATCTCGCTGGCGATGGGCTGCACCTGGTCGGCCGCAACACTGAAGGTGGGCAGGCGGACCGGGCTGAGGGGAAAGCGGCGCAGCCAAACGCAGTCGCTGAAGTCATCCACGCTGACCACCTGATAGGTGGCGTCGGGGCTGGAGCTGTAGCTCACCAGAAGGCCGGGTTGGAGCTGCAGGGTTGTTGGCCGAGAAAGGCACCCCCCAATGCAACCGCAGCCACAGAGCAAAATGAGTATAAATGCTTAAGCCCTGACTTGGGTGCTGCGGGCTTGTCGCCGCAAAGGTTTTGTTCCCTTCTGGTGGCCGATTAGCCCGTTGGGCTCAGGCAGGACGCCGTTAGCTACTGCCTCCAGGCCCTGCAGCTGTTCGAGGTAATGGATCAGCAGCGCTTCCTGGCGGTGCTCAGCGAGGTGGCGGCCGTCGGCCAGGGCGGTCTGCAGATCAAGGAGCCGGGCACCTCCCGCAGCCTCAAGACCCTGCCTGGCAGCTGGAGCGACCTTGCCCTGGCCTGCCTGATCCATGTGGGCATGTAGCCGAAGGCCCGCGCAGCGGTAGCGGCTGACACCCGATGAAGATTCAGGGCTGGGGATCGGGGCGTAGTCCGAGGAGGCGATGCGATTGCATGGCGATCGGGTCAACTGAAGAGGAAACTATGCACCCAGCGCATAGTTCTTGGTCTTTCGGTCTCTTTGCCTAAACACCAGCCACCGCAGGGTTTTGCCAATCACTGGCCAGCTGCGCCATTAAGGCATCATCCTGGGGCGAGATAGCCGCACCCTGCCCCACCCGGATGGACTTCCGCCAGCTCTTCAAGCTTCGCCTGGTGGTGGCGGCCCTGGGAGAGACCCAGCGGCTGGGCTGGTGGAACAGCGGCGTACTGACGGGAACTGGGGAGTTCCTGTTCCAGCAGGGCTTTCCGCGCTCCTCGCCCTTCGCGCAGACCAGGGCTGGCTTCCGGGTGGCCCAGCTGGCCTGCGACGAGGCCTTGGGGATTCAGCCCAGCCCGGGAGGAGCGATCACCTGTCATTTATTTCGGCTGACGCCCCAGCTGGAAGACGCCTATGAGAACGAGCGCAACCGCTGGCTGGATGCACCCCAGGAGTGGGCGGACTGCTTCCAGGCGGCCTGGGCCCTGAGTACGGAGCAATGGCCCCAGGCGCTGGTCGAGCTGGCCGAGCTGGATTCGGAGGCGCTCGACTGGGCCCAAAACCAGACCCCACAAACCGCCAAGGCCCTGCGCCTGGACGCTCCCTTCGAGATCAACCAGGGGCACATCGAGCGGCTGGCTGCAGGGTTCGTGTGTGACCCGATGCCCCCCCTCACCCCAGCAGTTTTGATGAAGAACCTCCGTAGTGCTGTGGGGCAACCCCTGTTGGACAAGGCCGACCAGGGAACCGCGGTGGCCTTCGTGCCGATGGGGGAGGTGAAGAGCCTGCCCGTGGTGATTCCCCACGACAGCGAGCTCCAGCGGGCCGAGGCCCTGGAGCAGGAGAGTGTGGCCCTGAGCCGGGAGGTCGAAGAACTCAGCCGCAAGCTGGAACGTCTATCTCGTCAAGGCTGGATGGAAGACATACCAACAGCTCTCCTCGCGGGTGATCAAGGGGAGGCAGCCTGAGCCATGGCCATCCGCAAATCCGAGCTTTACTCCAGCCTTTGGGCGAGCTGCGACGCCCTGCGCGGCGGCATGGATGCCAGCCAGTACAAGGACTATGTGCTGGTGCTCCTCTTCCTCAAGTACATCAGCGACAAGTTCGCCGGCCAGCCCTATGCGCCGCTGGTGATCCCTGATGGCAGCGGCTTTGCCGACATGATTGCCCTCAAGGGCAAAGCGGAGATCGGCGATCGCATCAACAAGCAGATCATTGCGCCGTTGGTGGCCGCCAACCAGCAACTGAGCCAGAGCGATTTTCCCGATTTCAACGACCAGGCCAAGCTGGGCAGCGGCAAGGAGCTGGTGGACCGCCTCACCGATCTGATCGCGATCTTCGAGACGCCGGCGCTCAACTTCTCGCGCAACCGGGCGGACGACGACGACATCCTTGGCGATGCCTACGAATATCTAATGCGCCACTTCGCCGTAGAGAGCGGCAAGAGCAAAGGGCAATTCCTCACGCCGGCCGAGGTGAGCCGCGTGAAGGCCCAGGTGCTGCAGATCGACAGCGACGACCTCAAGGCCTCCACCACCGTGTGCGATCCGTTCTGCGGCTCAGGATCGTTGCTGCTCAAGG
This sequence comes from Synechococcus sp. CBW1107, assembly GCF_015841355.1. Lineage (NCBI taxonomy): Bacteria > Bacillati > Cyanobacteriota > Cyanophyceae > Synechococcales > Synechococcaceae > Synechococcus > Synechococcus sp. CBW1107. Next base: position 3,143,556 of record NZ_CP064908.1, on the reverse strand, counting down.
TGGCGGCCCAGGCGGGCCGGCCAGTGACGCTCTACGGCCAGGAGAAAGACGCGGCCACCAGCGGCCTAGCGCGGATGAACATGATCCTGCACGGCAATCCCACCGCGATCATCTGGCAGGGCAACACCCTGGCGGATCCGAAACTCAAGGAGGGCGAACAGCTCAAGCAGTTCGACTATGTGGTGGCCAATCCACCGTTCTCCGACAAGCGCTGGAGCACAGGGATTGATGCGGCGAAGGATCCCCACAGCCGCTTCGAAGGCTTCGGCATCCCACCGGCCAAGCAGGGCGACTATGCCTACCTCCTGCACATCGTGCGCACGCTCAAGAGCACGGGCCGGGGCAGCTGCATCCTTCCCCACGGCGTGCTGTTCCGCGGCAACGCCGAAGCCGAGATCCGCAAGAACCTGATCCAGCGGGGATTGATCCAGGGCATCATCGGCCTGCCGGCCAACCTCTTCTATGGCACCGGCATCCCCGCCTGCATCCTGGTGATCGACAAGCGCGATGCCGGCAGCCGCGAGGGCATCTTTCTGGTGGATGCCAGCAAGGGCTTCATCAAGGACGGCCCCAAAAACCGTCTGCGCGAGCGTGACATCCACAAGATCGTGGATGTGTTCACCCGCCAGCTGGTGGTGCCGGGCTATTCGCGCTTCGTTCCCAACGAGGAGATCGCCGGGCACGACTACAACCTCAACCTGCCCCGCTACATCGACAGCTCCGAAGCGGAAGACCTGCAGGACATCGAGGCCCACCTGCGCGGCGGCATCCCCGAACGCGACACCGACGCCCTGGGGGCATATTGGGAGGTGTGTCCCCAGTTGCGCGAGGCCTTGTTTAGGCCCCTGCGGCCTGGCTATCTGGAGCTGGCGCTGCCGCCGGCGGAAGTGAAGGCCACGATCACCGCCCATCCCCAGTTCGCCGGCTTCCTGGCGGGGATGGCCAAGCACTTTGCGGCCTGGCGGCAACAGGCGGCGGCCCAGCTGTTGGCCCTGGAGGCGAGCTGTCATCCCAAGGCGGTGATTCGCGAGCTGAGCGAGGGCCTGCTGACCCACTACCAGGGCCAGCCCCTAATCGATGCCTACGCCGTGTACCAGCTGCTGCTCGACCAGTGGGCCGAGACGATGCAGGACGACGTGTATGCGATCAGCGCCGAGGGCTGGCGCGCCGAGCCCTACCGGGTGCTGGAGACCGACAAGAAGGGCAAGACCAAAGACAAGGGCTGGGCCTGCGACCTGGTGCCCAAGGAGCTGCTGGTGCGCCAGCTGTTTGCCGGTGATCTGGAGCTGATCGAAGCCCTCCGCGCCCAGCTGGAGGAGGCCAGCAGCCGCCTGGCGGAACTGGAGGAGGAGCACGGCGGCGAGGAGGGCGCCTTCAGCGAGCTGGACAAGATCAACAAGGCAGCCGTGAACACCCGCATCAAGGAGATCCGCAAGGATCCCGAAGCCGCCGAGGAGCTGGCCGTGCTGCGGGAATGGCTGGAACTGAGCGACGAGGAGGCCGCCACCAAGAAGGCCCTCAGGGCCGCCGAAGCCGAGCTCGACGACCAGGCCTATGGCCGCTACGACAGCCTCACGGACGCCGAGGTGCGCGAGCTGGTGGTGCAGGGCAAATGGCTGACCACCATGGAGCAGGCCATCGCATCCGAGGTGGAACGGGTCAGCCAGGCCCTCACCAGCCGCCTCAAAGAGCTGGGCGAGCGCTACGGCGAGGCCTTACCGGCGATCAGCCAGCGGGTGGAAGAACTGGAAGCGCGAGTGGCCGGCCACCTGGAGCGGATGGGTTTCGCATGGAACTGAAGTCGGGTTACAAGCAGACGGAGGTGGGGATGATCCCGGAGGATTGGGATGCCTTGGAGCTTGAAGCCGTTTGCACGATGAAGAGCGGCGAAGGAATTACTGCGTCAAGCATTGATGACTTCTCCGAGTATCCCTGCTATGGGGGAAACGGGCTTCGTGGCTACACGAAGCGATTTACGCATGACGGAAGGTTTGCACTAATCGGACGGCAGGGCGCTCTCTGTGGGAACGTGGTTTCAGCTCAGAGCAAGTTCTTCGCATCGGAGCATGCTGTCGTTGTAACACCACGAGCTAGCTACGACATTGACTACCTGACATACGTTCTGGGCGAGATGCACCTGAACCGATACTCGGAATCATCGGCACAGCCAGGACTATCGGTATCCAAGCTGTTGAAGTTACCGCTCGCCGCACCCCGTTCAGAGGCCGAACAACGCTCAATAGCCTTGGCTTTGAGTAATATGGATGCGCTGCTGGGCGAACTTGGAAATCTCATCGCCAAGAGGCGGGGCATCAAGCAGGCCGCCATGCAGGAGCTGCTCACCGGCAAGCGGCGGCTGCCGGGGTTTGAGGGGGAGTGGGGGGTGAAGACATTGCGACAAGTGGCCATGATTCGCTCTGGTATCACCAAAAACTCGGGCACGAAGATTCAAAATCCGGTCAAAGTCAACTATTTACGTGTTGCCAATGTGCAAGACGGCTTTTTTGACCTGTCGGAAATTAGCAAGATTGAGATACCCCGTCATGAGGTTGCCAAGTATTCCGTACTTGCCGGGGATGTACTTATGAATGAGGGTGGCGACCTGGATAAGCTTGGTCGCGGTGCAGTCTGGCAGGGACTGGGCGAGCCCTGCGTCCATCAGAATCATGTTTTTGTAGTGCGTCCTGATCCCTCACTCTCCTCCTCATATCTCAATTCATGGATAACTAGTTCGATTGCCAGAGATTACTTTTTAATCGCAGGCAAGCAAACCACAAACCTTGCATCTATCAGCAAATCATCGCTTGGAGAGCTCCCAATTCATCTACCATCGCTCGAAGAGCAAGAAGCGATCACAGATATCCTCGACACTATGGACAGTGAGATAAGGCGGCTTGAAGAACGACATACCAAGACCATTGCCCTCAAGCAAGGAATGATGCAACAGCTCCTCACCGGCAAGATCCGCCTGCAATGAGACACCACTGCATCCCCATGCCCCGATCAGCCCAGCCGGCAGTGCTGATGGCCGTGGTGGGTTTGGCTACCCTGCGGCCAGCCAGATCCAGCAACCAGCCCCACGGGAACGTCTGCATGCCATGACGCTGATCGAGCGCATCGACATCCATGCCTTCAAGTCCATCCAGGAAGCCAGCCTGGAGTTGGGTGCTTTTAACGTGTTTGTCGGAGCCAACGGTAGTGGCAAGTCGAACATCCTTGAAGCGATTGGCGTACTGGGTGCTGCTGCTTCTGGTCGCGTGAATGATGAATCTCTATGGCACAGGGGCGTACGCCCTGGACTACCAGATCTCTACAAGACATCATTTCGGGGTCATAAACGCCGCAATGCCATTCGCTTCGGGGCCTATAGTGGCACGAGCAGTTACGAGGTCGATCTCAATAATCCTAGTGACCAGTCCACGGCATGGGCATACAAGAACGAAAAGTGGATCAGTGCCGGGGAAAAGATTGTTGGTCGCTCTCCTGCTTCCTCAGAAATCAGTGCGTTAGATACCCAGCGTGGACTGGCAGCCTTGAAGGCGGTTGAGATGGCAGGTACTGAAGGCATTCGGATGCTAACGGCACTGCAAAACTTTTCAATCTATGCCCCGAATACTTTTAAGCTCAGAGGAATAGAGCCCGACTTGCATGGCAGAAGCCCTGTAGGTCTTGCTGGTGGCCGTTTGGCGGAGGCATCTGAGGCGCTTCGACGCCTGGCTCGCAATGATGAAGTCTTCGAAGACGTGATCGAAGGTGTCCTGGAGCTGATCGATTGGGTCGACAACTTTGGAGCGCGCCCCGCTTCCGGTGTGCCCTTGTCTCCTTCAATCCCAAGACCGGCACAAGTTTTATACTTTCGTGATCGCTTTATGGCAGAAGGTCGGAATATCCTGAGTGGCTTTGATGCCAGCGAAGGAGCATTGTACGTGTTGTTTGCAGCCATCCTTGCAACTCATCCAGATAGCCCAAAGCTGTTTGCTATCGATAACTTTGATGCCACCCTCAACCCGCGGCTGCTTCGCTCTCTGACTGCCAAGATGGTCGATTGGGTCTTGGAGAGTGGGCGCCAAGTGCTCCTGACTTGTCATAATCCTCTCGTGCTTGACGGGCTTCCACTGCAGGACGACAGGGTGCGCCTGTTTGCCGTGGATCGATCTTACGGGGGCATGACCGTCATCAGGCGCGTTGCTGTTGATGAAGCGCTCATGGCCAAGGAAGGTTGGCCCTTGTCTCGCCTATGGATTCTGGGGCATCTAGGGGGCGTGCCAAATGTTTAATGTCAAGCTTGTCTGCGAAGGAATAACAGACAAGATCATTCTGGAGGCTGTTCTTTTTGCTTATCTGCAAAGCGATAAGTTTACTGTCAACTGCATCCAGCCGGAATCTTCGGAGATTCAGGGCGTGCCCGCTGAGCATGGCACTGGCTGGAAGGGCGTGCGTAATTGGTGTCAAATGATTCAAGCCGCAGGTGGCCTTGAAGAAGTCCGGGCACTGGCATCAGAGGTGGATCTTCTCATCATCCATGTTGACGGAGAAATTGTCTTTGAAGCCGAGATCAACGCAGGCCAGCCTTGCCCGCCGCCCGAACATAATGTGATCAAGGCTGAGAGCATTGTCATAAGCTGGCTGGGACTACAACAACTTCCCCCAAACGTGGTGATCTGGGCGCCTAGCATGATGACTGAGGCTTGGATTTTGCGTGTATTATTTCCTTCCCTTCCTGAATCGTCGTCTTGCCTTAATCCGTCAGCCAGCTCAACCTGCGTCGAATGCATCAGCGACCCCAAGGCGGCCCTGCTTGGGAAAAGACCGAAGCTTGTGCAGCGCAGGAATCGGACGAAGAACGGCAAGCGTATCACCGAAATCAAACCAATCACCTCTTCATACAAAGCCATCGGTGGATCAATCTCCCAAGCTTGGCCAGACTTAGTTGCAAATCTGTGGACAGCAGCACGTCTTCAGCACAATCTCTCGCAAGCGCTTCCTATCACTTGACAGAGAAACAACCCCCATGAAGATCTCCACTATTCTCGATCACATCGACAGCGGCCACATGGCCCTGCCCGAGTTCCAGCGGGGCTACGTGTGGAATCGTGACCAAGTGCGCGGGTTGTTCGACTCCCTCTACAAACGCCATCCCGTCGGCGGCTTGCTGGTATGGGCCACGGAGTCTCGGACCGCCACCCATCGCGGTGATGGCCCGCTGGCGGCTGGTGTGGTGAAGCTTCTGCTCGATGGCCAGCAGCGTATGACGTCCCTCTATGGCGTGGTGCGCGGCAAGCCTCCCAAGTTCTTCGATGGCAACGCCCAGGCCTTCACTGGGCTCCGCTTCCATCTCGGGGAGGAAGTGTTTGCCTTCTACCAGCCGGTGAAGATGAAGGACGATCCGCTCTGGATTGATGTCACCAACCTGCTCGGCATGGGCAGCGCCGGCCTCGGCCAGTTGGCAGCCGAGTTCGGCCAGAACCCCGAGTTGTCTCCCAGGGTCGGCGAATTCATCGGCCGTCTCAGCCAGCTTCTGGGAATCACCGAAATCGACCTCCACATCGAAGAGGTCACCGGCGCCGACAAGACACTCGACGTGGTGGTGGACATCTTCAATCGCGTCAACAGTGGCGGCACCAAGCTCTCCAAAGGCGACCTGGCCCTCGCCAAGATCTGCGCCGACTGGCCGGAGGGTCGTGATGCGATGAAGGCCAAGCTCAAGGAGTGGAGCGACCACGGTTACAGCTTCAACCTCGACTGGCTGCTGCGCTCGGTGAACACGGTGCTCACCGGTGAGGCCAAGTTCCTCTACTTGCACGACAAGAGCACCCCCGAAATCCAGGACGCCCTCAAGCGCGCCACCAGACACATCGACACTTGCCTCAACCTGATCGCCGGCCGTCTCGGCCTCGATCACGACCAGGTGTTCTTCGGGCGGTTCGGCATCCCCGTGATGGTGCGCTACCTCGATCAGCGCAGCGGCCCCATGGATGAGGTGGAGCGCGACCGGCTGCTGTTCTGGTTCGTGCAGTCCGGTATGTGGGGTCGCTTCTCGGGTTCCACGGAATCGTTCATCGATCAGGATCTCGCCGCCCTCGAAGCCGAAGACGCCGGGCTGGAGCGCCTGCTGGAGCAGCTGCGCCTCTGGCATGGCGGGCTACGGGTCGAACCCGGGCACTTCACTGGCTGGAGCCTCGGAGCCCGTTTCTACCCCGTGCTCTACCTGCTTACCCGCATGGGCGAGGCCCGGGACTGGGGCACTGGACTGCCGCTCAAGGCCGGCATGCTCGGCAAGATGAGCCGCCTGGAGGTGCATCACATCTTCCCCAAGGCGCAGCTCTACAAGGCCGCCTACCGCAGACCAGAGGTCAACGCCCTGGCCAACTTCTGCTTCCTCACCAAAGACACCAATATCAAGATCACCGATCGCCTGCCGGAGGTGTACTTCCCCGAGATCGAGGCAGCCCATCCAGGTGCCCTGGCCTCCCAGTGGATCCCCCCCGATCCAGAACTCTGGAAGCTCGAGAACTTCCGCTCCTTCCTGGAGGCCCGCAAGGCGTTGCTAGCAGCCGAAGTGAACGCCCGGCTGGAGGAGCTGCTGCATGGAGACACCCGCTGGCTGTCCGGCCCCGCGGCCGCCGTGCCTGCTCCAGGCGCCGAGACACTCGGTGGCATCACCAGCGAGGAAGAAGAAGCCGAGCTGATCCGTCTCAATACCTGGATGGGTAACCAATCCCTGCCCCTCGGCACCCTCGCCTACGACTTCGCCGACCCAGCCACCGGCGAGCAGCGCGCCGTGTTCGACCTGGCCTGGCCCGCAGGAATCCAGGAGGAGCTCAGCCAGCCCGTGGTCGTGCTGCTCAACGAGGAGCCCGCCACCCTGGCCCTGGCCAGCGCCGCCGGGTTCCGCTGCTTCACCTCCCCTGTCGCCTTCCGGACCTATGTGGAGCGAGAGATCCTCAGCCTGGAGGCGGTGCCATGAGCGGGCTGGGTTTTGAGCGCGCCACCCAAAACCGGGTGATCAAGCTTTTCGATGAAAAGCTCAGCTACCGATATCTCGGTGACTGGAAAGACCGCACTGGGAACAGCAACATCGAGGAAGACATCCTCACCGGCGTTCTCCAGCGTCGCGGCTTTAGCCCAGCCGAGATCAGTGGCGCCTTATATCAGCTCAGAGGGGCGGCGGATGTAAGCCAGAAGGGCCTCTATGAAGCCAATCGGCAGGTCTACTCGCTGCTGCGCTACGGAGTTCAGGTCAAAGCTGCCGCCGATCAGCCCACCACAACAGTTTCCCTGATCGATTGGCATAACCCAGAGGCCAATGATTTTGCCATAGCCGAGGAAGTAACTCTCAGAGGGCCACAGGAGCGGCGTCCAGACCTCGTTATCTATATCAATGGCATTGCCATCGGCGTGATCGAGCTCAAGCGCAGCCGTGTCAGCATTGGCGATGGCATCCGCCAGAATCTTTCCAATCAAAGGCCAGAGTTCAACGCCTGGTTCTTTGCCACCAACCAGCTTGTGTTCGCCGGCAATGACTCTGAAGGTCTTCGCTACGGTGCCATCGAGACGCCAGAGAAATATTTTCTCAGCTGGAAGGAAGACGAAGCCGACAACAGCCACCTGAAGCTCGACAAGTACCTGCTCAAGATCTGCCGCAAGAACAGGCTGATCGAGTTACTGCGCGACTTTGTTCTGTTTGATGGCGGCATCAAGAAACTGCCACGGGTCCATCAGTACTTCGGCATCAAGGCTGCCCAAAAGCATGTTCAGGAACGTCACGGCGGGATTATCTGGCACACCCAAGGCAGCGGCAAGAGCATTGTGATGGTGCTGCTGGCCCGCTGGATCCTGGCCAACAACCCCAATGCCCGTGTGGTCATCGTCACTGATCGCGATGAGCTGGACAAGCAGATTGAAGGTGTCTTTGGTGGTGCCGGTGAAACCATCCAACGCAGTAGCAGCGGCAAGGATCTAATGCAGGCCCTAGGTCAGCCCACACCCAGGCTGCTCTGCTCTTTGGTGCACAAGTTCGGCGTGCGCGAGGTCGATGACTTTGAGGCCTATCTCGAAGAACTTCATGCTCAGCCAAGCCCAGCGGTAGGTGAACTCTTTGTTTTCGTGGATGAATGCCACCGCAGCCAAAACGGCAAGCTGCACCGTGTGATGAAGGCCTTGCTGCCCGATGCCGTCTTCATTGGTTTCACCGGTACCCCTCTGCTCAAGAAGGACAAGGCCACCAGCCTGGAGGTTTTTGGTGGCTACATCCACACCTACAAGTTCAGTGAAGGCGTCGAAGACAAGGTCGTTCTTGATTTGGTGTATGAAGCCCGTGATATCGATCAACGCCTCAGCGCCCAGGAACGAGTCGATCAGTGGTTTGAGACCAAAACAGCCAATCTCAACTCCTGGCAGCAACGAGAACTGAAGCGCCAGTGGGGAACGCTCCAGAACATCCTCAGCTCCAAAGCGCGGATGAACCGGATCGTCAGTGACATTATCTTCGACTTTTCTCTGAATCCGCGTCTAGTCAGCCAGCGCGGCAACGTCATCCTCGTAGCTTCCAGCATCTATGAGGCTTGTCGCTATTTCGAGCTGTTCAATGGCACGGAGCTCAAGAACAAGTGCGCCGTGGTCACCTCCTATGACCCCAAAGCTGCTGATGTGAGCAAAGAGGAGGTGGGCGCCAACACCGAAACCGACAAGCAATTCATCTACAACACCTATAACCGACTGCTCATTTCCATTGCCCTACGGCCGGGCATGAGCCGCACCGAGGCCTATGAAGAGAGTGCAAAGGATCTGTTTATCAACCAACCGGCGCAGATGAAGCTGCTGATTGTGGTTGACAAACTGCTAACGGGGTTTGATGCCCCGTCCTGCAGTGTCCTCTACATCGACAAGTCGATGCAGGACCATGGCCTATTCCAGGCGATCTGCCGCACCAATCGTCTAGATGGAGACGACAAACCCTATGGGCTGATTGTGGACTACAAGGATCTTTTCAGGAAGGTCGAAAATGCCATTGCTGTCTACTCCAACGATGATCTCGATCATTCGTCTGGTGATTCCGATCCCGAAGTGCTCCTACAGGATCGTCTCGAGAAAGCAAAGGAACGCCTGGACGACGCTCTCGAGCAGGAGGCACTGCTCGCCGAGCCCGTTGCGCCACCCATGGATGAACTCGCAATCCTCCACCACTTTTGTGGCAACACCGAGAACTCCTCGGATCTAGAGGAGCGAGAGCCTCTACGCATAGCGTACTACAAGACTGTTGCCGAGCTGACCAGGGCACATGCCGCTTTGGCCAATGAATTAACAGATGCTGGATATACCGCCAGCGAGGCCACACGCATCACCCAACAACGAGATAAGGCACTCGACTGGCGTCAAGTGATCCGCTTGGCAGCGGGTGAAAATCTCGACCTCAAGGCCTACGAAGCCGACATGCGCTTCCTAATCGATGCCTATATTGAAGCCGATCAGCCACGCAAGATCTCTGCTTTCGACGACATCGGCCTACTGGAACTGATCGTCAAGACGGGAGTAGCTCAGGCCATCAACCAAAGCTTTGGTAAGTCGAGCAGCAACAAGAAAGCGGTCCAGGAGACCATTGAGAACAACATGCGCCGCACAATCATCAGCGAGCGGGCCCATGATCCCGCTTTCTATGATCGGATGTCGCAGGTACTTGATGAGATCATCCGGTTCCGCAGGCAACAGGCTGATGTTTACGAAGAGTACCTACGGAGGGTCGCTGAACTAGCCCGCCAACTGCACCAGCAAACTGCTGATAGCACTCCGGCTCAATTAGATACCGCTGGAAAACGTGCCATGTGGAACAACCTAAATGGCGACCTCGATCTGGCACTCCGAGTTGATAGCACTGTGCGGCAGGTCAGGCCTGACGGTTGGCGCGGCGTCCAGGCCAAAGAGCAAGTGATCAAGGCTGCGCTGTACGGCCTTCTTCAGGACGCTGCGGAGGTTGAACGGCTGTTTGAGGTGCTTGTAGCGCAACCCGAGTACTGATGACGCAGTCTTACCCCAGTCATCAGTTGCTGATCGGTGTTGTGCCCGTAGAGGTCACAATCAAGCCAATCAAGCACCTTCACCTTTCAGTAGTTCCACCAAATGGGGCTGTGAGGATTTCAGCGCCGCAGAGCATGAGCCCCGATCATGTGCGCGCCTACGCGATCGGCAAACTGGGATGGATCCGGAAACAGCAAGCTCGACTTTCAGGTCAGCAACGCGAGAGTCCCAGGCTGGTGGTGGAGCGTGAGTCCCATGCCCTGTGGGGTCGCAGGCTGCTGCTGCATATCGAGGAGGTGAATACCGCACCCAGGGTTGAGGTTCACCCCCGAAATTTGATCATGTTCCTCCGGCCTGGATCCACCCTTGAGAAACGTCAGCGCATCCTTGCAGCCTGGTACCGCAACGAGCTGCGCAAGGAGGCAACAGGCCTGATTGATCACTGGCAGCAGCGGCTGGGTGTACAGATGAACAAGCTCTTCGTTCAAGCAATGAGCCGCCAGTGGGGCAGCTGTAATCCATCCACAAGGAACATCCGCCTGAATACCCAGCTGGCCCAGAAGCCCCGGTCATGCCTCGACTACATCGTTCTGCATGAGCTGGCCCACCTGAGTGTTCCCACCCACGGAGAGGAATTCGTTGCATTGCTCGATTCCTTGCAGCCGGACTGGGAAGAGCGGCGGCGACTGCTTAACGATCTCCCTCTCCTTGATGGTTGACGCAATGTTTGAGGGTTGTCTTTGCCCTGATCACGGCTTTTCCAGACGACGTCACCGTTGAACCACTGACCTGTCTGCATAGTCGACCAGGCCTGGAAATCCTGATGCAAGTGATGTCGCGAAGTGGGTCGCCACCAGGCCGTCAAACACCCACCTAAATCCCTCGTCCAGTCCTCGCGCTGCGTCAAGGATCAGGCCATGCGCCCCTGCGGGGCGTCCTTGCCGCGGCGCTGCGGCAGGCCGTTGGGGGTGGGGTTCTCCGCCGTCCTCCAGATGGCTTCCCTCTCTTCTTCCCCCTCTGGGCACAAGCAGCAGTCCCCAGCTCTCAGCCGTTCTGACCTGCGTGCCCGTAATGCCCTGGTGCTGGAGCACCTGCCCCTGGCCGATGCCATTGCCTCCGCCACCGCCCGGCGCCTGTTCCCGCTGGTGGAGCGGGAGGATCTGATCCAGGTGGCCCGCGAGGCCTTGGTGCGCTCCGCTCCCTGCTGCAGAGCAGGCGAGCCTGCTTGGCCCTATCTACGCCGCTGCATCGCCGGGGCCCTGCAGCACCACCTGCGCGATCGCGTCCGCCTGGTGCGCATCTCCCGCCGGGAGCACGAGAAGGGCACCTGCCCGCTGGGGCACAGCAGCCTCGATGCCACAGCCGATGGCGAGCAATGCCTGCTGGAGCAGCTGGCGGCTCCCGCCGCTGAGCCGTCGCTGGATCCTTCCCTCGCTGGGCACGCCTTGGAGCAGCTGGTGGAGCAGCTGCCGGCGGCGCAGGCCACGGCCCTGAGGCTCACCATCCTCGAGGGGCTCTCCCTGCGAGCCGCCGCGGCGCAGCTGCAGATCAGCCCGATGGCCGTTCAGCGGGCTCAAAAGAAGGCCCTCGCTGCTCTCCGCCAGCAGCTGGTGGGGGCGGGCTGAGGCCCCCACGGGGTTCCCGCCAGGCCCGTGGCAAGAGCCAGAGGACCCGCCGCCCTCTGGCTTGATGAACCCCCTGCTGCGGCTGCTCGGAGCAGCCGCTTCCCATGGCCTGCTCACCGGCCAGCTCGTCTTCTCAACCGCGTTCGTCGGTGCCTGCGAGCTTCCCAACTGGATCCAGGCCCCCCGCCAGGTGAATGCCTGCCTGGAGCGCTGGATGACGGTCAGCGCCCTGTTCTTCCCCTCCGGCATGCAGACCGCGGCCGCCAACAACCAGACAGCTCTGGCTCCCGGCCGACGGGGGGTGTTCCGATGAGCTGTCCCATCCCTGCTGGCGACTACGTCAAACATTTCGATCCCGCGCTTCCGCACCACCGGGCCTGGTTGCTGGCGGTGCTGGAGCAGCTGGTGTCCCATGAGCCCCAGGCCCTGGAGGAAGGCGGCACCCTGAGGCGCCTCTGGACTTCCCATCAGCTCGGGGTTGCTGCGTCCCCGGCGCCATCACTTCCGGTCCGATCACCGTCGCCAAGGCCTCCCAGCCGAACCAACCCACTGCCGGTGCCCTGGTTTGCCCAGCTCGATTCCGCCACCGATCAGGGCCGGCGCATGTGCTTCTCCTCCAGCTGCGCCATGCTCCTGGCCTTCCTCAGGCCCGGCTTGCTCACCGGGCCGAATGGCGACGACCAGTACCTGGCCCGGGTCCACCAGTTCGGCGACACCACCGATCCGGCGGCCCAGATCAAGGCCCTCGCCAGCTACGGCATCACGGCCAGGTTCAGCAAGCAGGCCAGCTTCTCCACCCTCGAGCAACAGATCGCCGCCGGCATTCCCGTGCCCTGCGGCTACCTGCACCGCGGCCCGGTCAGCAGCCCGGCCGGCGGCGGCCACTGGCTGATCGTCGTCGGCATCAGGCCATCCCAACTAATCGTGCACGACCCGTTGGGGGAGGCGGATCTGGTAGACGGCACCACCCTGGGCGGGAAGGCGCGCTTCTGTCGCTACAGCCGCCGGAACTTCGGGCGGCGCTGGATGGTGGAAGGAGAGGGCACGGGCTGGGCGGTGCTGGCGGAGGGCTGAGGCGGGTGCCGCGCAGCGCCTGGGTCGGGGGATCTGCGGCTGGTGGCCCCTCTGGGGTTCGCCCCTCTGGGGTCCGCTCCTCTGGGGTCTTGCGCCGGGCCTCTCCACGCTATGGCCCTCCTGATGTCGGGCCATGGCTGGGATCGGTCCCGTCGCTGCGCCCCCTGGCGCCCTACATCCATGGTTGTCACGGCCGCTCCCTCCCCGTTCTGCTCGCCTGAGGAGGATCCGTTCCTGCTGCTGCAGTCCACCCTCCGCTGCGTGGAGCGGATCCTGCAGCGCTCCGCCGGCCGGCCGTTGCGCCGCACCTGGATTGAGTTCCCCTATGGGGAGGAGGAGATCACCCTGCTGGAAGAGGAGGTGCTCCCCGCGATCCAGCAGTGTCTGCAGCGGGTCGATGAAATCGATGCCGCCCTGCAGGGGGAGCAGGAGGCGCGGATGGCGATGCCGCTGTGATCGCCAGGGCCTGCCGGGAGCCCTGATCCCGGCTTCTTTCCTGCATCGAGGGTCAGGTGGGACGCGACCAGTGCCCCCCCCCGGCAGCGGCTGGTGCGCTCAGGACGCAGGCAAATCCGGTGACGGTCTGGTTGAAGGCCCCGGTAGGTGCTGGCCGGCCGGGCCGGCGAACGCCGCCTGGGCCTGCACCGGCGCGGGCCGGCCGGCAAGGGCTGACGTGAATCCCTCGCAGGCTCGGGCCCCTTGCCGGCCGTCTCCTTGCCGGTGCGATTCGGCCCGGTCGTTCGCCTTCCCGGCCATGGCCTCCCTCTCCCCCTGCTGGCCCTGCTGCCCCATCCGCATCGTCTCGGTGCATTTGCTTGATGCCGCCGGCCAGCTGCTGCGGGTGCTGTTCCTCGATCGCGAGGGTCACATCAGCCCCCAGCCGCACTACGTGCCCCGCACCGAGGCGCTGATCCTGGCCTCGAATCAGCAGATCGTGCTCGGGACCCAGGCCCAGGTGCGGGTGCTCTGAGGCCCCATGCCCCTGCGGCTCAGGCCTCTCGGGGCCTGGCTCGCAGGGGTTTGCTGCATCGGCAGCGAGGCGACATCGAAAACTGAGCCACCCGGCGGTTGACCCCATGGACAGGGCGCATCGCTGAGGGTATGCGACTGCAGCGAAGCCGGATTTTCTCTGGCCATTGGCCTGGCAGCGGATGGCTCCGACTCGATGGTCCTCGGGGTGCCCGGCCGAGTCCGCAGGCCGCCCCAGGATCCGCGCCGCGGCAAGGGTCAGGCCTGGCTCGCCGTTTGTCGTAATGGGCGCTGTCGCGCCATCGGGATGTGGCGAGCCCTTGACCGGCGGCGCGGATGGGGGCGGGGTCCTGCGTCCCCTCAGCCGTGGCCCCTGCCGAGTCCCATCGCGCTGCCCTCAGCTTCCCGAGCAGCAATGCCAAAACAGGGCCGATCGCCGTCTCCAGCACCAGCCGGCTCACCTGCCCCTCCTCCTGCCCCCTCGCCGGGGATCAGGGCTGCTACGCCGAGGCTGGCTTCCGCACCCGCCTGCAGTGGGATCGGCTCAGCCGGGGCGAGAGCGGCCTGCCGGCGGCGGCTTTCATCAAGCAGGTGCTGGCGCTGCCGGCCGGGATCCTGTTCCGCCATTGCGTGGCGGGCGATCAATGGCCCGAGCCGGCCAATCCGCTGCGCATCGATCAGGGCCTGCTGCTCCAGCTGGCCAAGGCCACACGCCACCTGCGGGCGGCGTGGTCCTACACCCACTTCCCCATGGGCCCCGCCAATCAAGCCACCCTCCGTCTGGCGGCGGCCCAGGGCCTGGTGATCAATGCCTCCACCGAGTCCCGCTCCGTGGCAGCGGGGCTGCAGCGGCAGGGCATCCCGGTGGTCTGCGTCGTGCCGCCCGATGCGCCCGCAGTCTTTCGCCATCAGGGCGTGCGGTTCGTGGCCTGCCCCGCCAGTCGCCGGGGGAGAGGCGGGCGCAAGATCCAGTGCATCAGCTGCGGCGGCCGCTGGGGCTTGCCCCTCTGCGCCGTGGCCGCTCGCTCGTTCGTGATCACCTTTCCGGCCCATGGGGCGCTGGCGGCGGCTGCGGCCCACCACTGCAGCTGAGCTCTCGGGCCGGCTGGATGGAGGTCCAGCAGTGGAGCGCTTGGGCTCTCCATGCCGATTGCTCAGGGATCTGGCGGAGCCTGCGTACATCGCCACAACCATCAAAGTCCGCCTGGGCTTCCTGTAGGGGGAGGACTGATGCAGCGATCAGCCGGCATCGTGGGGGGAGTCAGACAGCGTCAGGAGCCGTGTTCAGCGACATCCCCAATCCCCCGCTCGAACTCCAGGAGCTGCGGCTCAAGCTCAGGGAGGTACTGGCCAAGATCGGCTACTGCATGGCGGCCGGCATGGGCACCGACGAGCAGGTGCTACGTCACGACCTGAGCGTCGAGTTCCCCGATGAGGGCACAGAAGCCAGGCTGGCTCAGCTGGCGGCCGCCCTGGAGAGCATCGCCGATGAGGCGGAAGTTTCCGCCGTGCAGGCGGTGTGCGAGCACGTGCTTCTTCCTGATCCGCCGGTCACCTCCTGAGGATCCCGTCAGTCGGCGATCAGCATCTGAATCTCAGCTCCAGCAGCGATGCCTGCCAAAGCATGGTGAATCGCTGCTTCCGGGCACTGCTGATGCTCAAGCCAGGCGTTCTGCAGGTCGATGCGCGTTACCCGGTAACCCTGCCGGCGGGCAGCCAGCAGCAGGTCCTGGGGGCTGCGGCATTGGCGCAAGGTCTGCCGCATCTCTTGACTGGCTTCCGCATCAGCCACCAACCGTTCCAGTTCAGGCCAGCTCATGCCCTTGGCTCCAGTTACCCGCACGATGGCGTGAGAAGGGGGCTGGAACCATGTTCCGCGGAGCACATTGCACCACGGCCCAGATGCCGACTCACCTCAGCCGTGATTCGTGGTCGATGGACGGGATAGCTAGTGGGCTGTCCGCGGCGGTCTGGGATGGTCGGCTGTCGCCAATCTCAGATCGTCACCTCAATAATTGCGCGGAGTTCGTCCTTCGTGAGCGTCGCCAACTCCCAGAAGCCGTGCTCCCACGGCCTCAGAAGGCCCCTCCTGACCAAGGCATCAAACAGTCGCTCGGCCTGTTCGGGTGTCGCATCAGGGCCGATGTCGTACGCCAGGCTCACGAGCATGTCCGGTGGGCGCAGGAACGTTGCCATGGTCTGGTGGTAGCCGATCAAGACGTCGGCGGCCCTTCCCATGCTGCGGCGCTCGCGCAAGGGTTCCACGAGCTGGCCGCCACAGGACCCGATTGCCCTTGGGACGCGACTGCATCGGGTCCTGGCCAGCCCTTGCGCGGCGCCGCCTCTGGGTCGGGTCCTCCGCCGTTATGGCCATGGCCCAGGTCCAGGTTCTCCACGATGTCCTCCAGAGCGGGATCCGCTGGCGCGTCACCCTCCATGCCTCCGCTGATGGGGGCTCCTTGGTGCGCTTTGAGAAAAGCGGCAAGGGCGGGCGGCTGTTGCATCAGGAATCTGCCCAGTGGAATCGGCTGGCTGGGGGCTTCCTGCTGCCCCGCGAGCGGGTAGCGGGCGGGATGGTGCCCAAGTATCTGGTGGAGCGCATTGAAGCCATCCTGCGGGGGGCGCCCCTGCCGGCCAGGCGAGCTGAGCGGGAGCAGGTGCGTGGGAGGTTGGTGCGAGCCCGGTAGGGGCCTGCCGGGTGAGCTGCAGATCCCCGCCTGTCCGTCACTCGGCCTTTCATCCAGGCCGTGCGCGACAGGCTGCGGCGATCAGGGCCCATAGGATCTCCAGCTCTTGGAGGGTGTGCAGTGGTCCAGCCCGATCAGGTCATGGCAACACGCGGCCCAGGCGGTGAGCGGGATTATGCGTTGTACGCCATGCTGATCAGCCCTGGTGGGAGGCGATCGCTGTTCATTGCCGATCGATTACCAACACTGAGGGAGGTGAACATAGCCTTTGCTCATGTGTGGCAGGGCCTTGGCCATGAACAGGGCTATTTGCTTGCCGAAGTGGTCGATCCGGTTGTCCTTGTCAAAAGCACCGGTGCTCGCCTTCTGGATCGACTGTTTGCTGCGATTGAGCCCTGGCTTGCTGGTGGTGCAGATCCGTTGGCGGCGTTGGGGGACATTCTGCTGACAGTGCAGGCCTGCAGCGTGACCTTGGAGGTGGAAGGTGATGTTGATCTGAATTGGCGCCGCCTGAGTGCAGAAGGATTCCAGCCCGCCTTCCGGCGCCTTGGCAGTCATGAGCCTTACGACCCGCGCCAGCTGCTGAAACGCCAGCCGCGCAAGGGTGACGCCAAAGGGTTCCGCTGATGCCCTGAAGATGAACCGGCAGCTGCATATCGGTGTTGATTGGTTCTCCCCCAGGGGCGGACAACGCTCACCTCACGCCCCCCCGAGGCCAGAGCAACCCTGTGGTCGGCCTGGCCAGGGCGCCGCTGCCATCATCCCCATCTCCCCCACCACCGGAGCTGGAGAGCAGGGGCCCCTGCTGCGGATGCTGCTTGGTGCCGGCGGCACTCATCGGCGGGAAGTGGCGGATGAAGTCCGCCGTGCCGGTGATCAGCTGCAGACCCTGAGGGGGAAGGCTGCTGATGAAGTGCAGCTCGTTGCATTCCCGCCAGTGGCTCAGGGCCAGGGCGGAACTCCAGGGGTTGACCTCGTTGTGGCTGGTGCCGGTGGGCAGCCACAGCCACACATCCCGCTCGCTGGAGCGCTGCCCCAGCTGCAGCATCACCCCATCGGGCCTGGTCACCTTACCGAAATGGGTGCTGGCGCCTCGGATGGTGGTGGAGCCGATGAACAGCGGCGCCGGCAGCTGGATCAGCGGTGGCGGTGAATCAAAGAGCCCTTGGGCCTGGAGAGTGAAGTCGTAGTGGCCCAGGGCGATGCCGCTGCGCAGCTGGTGGCCGTTGGCGGTGATGCTCGCGCCGATCGCCGAGGGAAGGCCGGCAAAGCGATTGCCCGAATAGCCGTGCAGCACCACCTGCCCGTAGAACTGCTTGCTGGTGCGGGGGAAGACGGCGATCGAGTTCCAGCCCGTGGTGCCGGGGCTTTTGTAGAGGGCATGGCAGCTGTCGCGATGCAGGTCATCGTTGCCGCCATGGGTCTTGAGGGCCCAGCAGAAGAACTCCTTGCCGGGGGTGGTGTCGCGTGCGATCAGCAGGATCGCGCCGATGGCGGTGGCCCCGGTGAGGGTGCTGTCGACATACGCCAGAGCGGTGCTGTTGATGGAGGAATTGTTGTAGGAGCCGTAGCCGCCGTTGCTGGTGTTGTTGGTGAAGGTGCTCGCCAGCGCGTTCCCGAAGACCGCACTGCTGCTGCTCTGCGACTCCCCTTGCGCTGTGGTGCTCTCGGTGAGGAACCAGAGGTGCGCCGGTTCAACGGGGTGCCCCAGCTGCCAGGTGTAACCCCAGCGGTTGGCGGTGGCATCGGCATGGGAGCGGATGACCGAGAGGGGGGTGCTGGCGTTATCAGGGTGGTCGTTCACCACGGCGGCGAAGGCCCGTAAAGCGGCATCGAGCTGCAGGCCCACCCCGGCGGGGTCCTTGCTGGTCCACTTCCAGCTGCCGGGCGCAAAGCTCTGGCAGAACACCTGATAGGTCATGGGGGTGTCTCCTTGGTGCGCAGCAGCAGGCCATGGCCGCCGATCGCCAGCCACTCGCTGCCATCGGGTGGCTTGAAGTAGCTCATCGCTGCGCTACTCAGATTCACCGCCGCGAAGTCGGGCGGCAACAGCAGCGGCTCCCAGAACTGGGCCGGTTCGTTGGCGCTCTCGTAGTAGCTCCAGTCAGTGGTGGCGATCACCAGCTCGGCGGGCTGGCGGATCATCACTGGTGTCGTAAAGCTGTCGCGCAGCAGGGTGCGGGAGCCTGAGGGCTGGCCGGAGCGGACGTTCCAGCTCACCGCCCGCAGCCCATCGCTGGTCGAGGGCGGAGAAGCCGCCAGGATCCAGTGCCCGGACACCTGATCGCGGGCAATCAGCAGTGGCACCGCCTGGCGGTTGGTGTAGCGGTGCTGGCTGTAGGCAAAGACGAAGTATTCAGCGCCAGGTGCCAGCGACCAGCCCACCTGCGCGTTGAAGGGCAGCGGCGTGGTGCTCCAGGTGCCGCTGGTGTAGCCCACGTCTCCAGCGGGGTACACCCAGCCCTGTTCGGTGTCGGCGCCCACGTAGGGCTCGGTGTTGCCGATGCCCGGGCGAATCTGAAGGGTGGTGCCGGTGAGGAACACCTCCAGCAGCAGCACCGCCGGATCCCCGCCTGGGGTGAGCTGCGACAAGGTCGCTTCCAGGCGCCAGCCGCAAGGGTCCGTGGCGGTGGCCTCGGGGTTGGGGGCCGTGACGATGCGCAGCTGGTGCTGACTCACCTGGGCATTGGCCGCGCTGAGCCAGCTCTGCAGATACCCGTTCACCTCGGTGGCGACAGAGGGCCAGGTGGTGTCGGTGCCGAGGCGGCTGATGTCGATCAGGGTGCGGCTCATGGCGCAAGCACCACGGCGGTGACGGTCAGAGCAATGGCGGCCTGGGCGGTGCCGGTGTTGCGCACCACCGCCCGCAGCAGTGGCGCCGCCGCAGGACTTTCGGTTGAGAAGTAGGTGCCGCCCGGCGGAGCAGCAACCGTGAGGGATGCGCTAGTGGTCACCAGATCGAGCAGCACCCCGCTCCCCGGAGTCGGGTCCTGGGTGATGGGGCGGCTGCCATCGGCCTCGCGTGCGCTAGCTGAGCTGTAAAAGCTCACCCAGCCCGGCGCATCGGTGCTGACGGCCAGGAAATGCCCCAACCGCCCCAGGCCCGGCAGATCGAGCAGGGCACTGGCACCTGGCAGCAGGGGCGTGGTGGTGGCGCTCACGCTCAGCCGCTGGCCGGGAACTTGGGTACGCGGCAGCCAGTTGGCCATCAGCCGGTTCCCATCAGCAGCAGAGGGTGGGGCAGAGCATCAGGGCAGCACCTGGATGCGGCGGATGGCCCGCACCTGGGTGCCTGAGGCGATCGTCTTGCTCTCGGCGAACTGATCACCCAGGTAGGTCATCCGCAGGTAGGCGGTGCCGCTGGCGGCCTGGGTGGAGGTCCAGTGGAAGAAGGGATCGTCGCCGACGTTCTCGTCGAAGTGCTTGAGCGTCTCGGCGCCACCAGCGCGGAAGGCGAGCACGGAGGTGAGGGCGGGATTGCTGTCGGTGTAGTTGCCGCCCGCCGGCACCGCATAGGGGTTGGCGCCATAGCCCGCCCCCGAATAGGTGCCGTTGGCCGTCGCCTCCGGTTTGAAGGACCGATACAGCACATCCCACTCCTGGGTGGCGGGCAGGTACCAGTCGTCGTAGCCGCCGATGTTGAGCGAGCGGCAGAACTGCGCGGCCGGATGGCTGGCGTTGTTCATCGCCTCGCTGTTCGCCCAACCGTCGAACACGCTCGTGGTGCCGGTGCTGGCGGTGTTGGCGGTCTTCCAGGCCACGTTCAGCAGCGAGCCGGCGGCCTTGGGCGAAATGATCAGCGCATGGGTGGCCACGCCATTGGCGGTGTGGCTGATCAGGCCGGCGTAGTAGCCGCCCTGGAAGGAGCTGCCGATGGCGGGCAGATCGGCCACGCGGATCGGGCCGAGCTGATAGACGGTGCCGGTGAGCAGGTCGAGGTAGAGGTCGCCATCGACGGCACCAGGGATGTTCAGCGGTGGAGCACCGCTGCCGGTGAACCAGCCCGTACCGCGAGGACCGATCAGGCCATCGATGCCGGCAGGTCCCTGAATGCCCTGGGGCCCTTGCGGCCCAGCCGGGCCCTGAGGCCCTGTCGCCCCAGCAGGGCCCGCCACACCCGCAGGGCCTTGCGGGCCCTGGATCGAGCCGCCATTCACCCAGCTGTTGGTGCCGCTGTCCCACACCCGCAGCGAGTCGTCGGCCTGCACCAGGTAGGCATCGCCCTGTGCGGCATTGGCGGGCAGGTTGGCGATCGCCGCCACCGAGCCCTTGAAGTTGATGCCGATGCCGGCTGGACCTTGGATGCCCTGCGATCCGGTCGGACCAGCCGGACCAGAAGGGCCAGCGGGACCCTCGGGGCCCTGCAGACCGGCCGGGCCCTGGGGTCCCTGGGGGCCAGCAGGCCCCTGGTTGCCCTGAACGCCGGGAGAGCCCTGCGGGCCGGCGGGGCCCTCAGGACCGCGGATTGAACCGGTGGAATTCCAGGACCCCATGGCAGCCAGACGGGTGTTGCGTCATCGGCTATTGCCAGGGAGCGGGATTGTCCCCATCGGGGGACGGCCAGGGCTGGCAGGGTCCGAATAGAGGTGGAGTGTTGCCGAGGCAGGCAGCGCCTCCCCAGCCACCTGCTGATCCAGACCGGCGACGCTGGGCGCGTGCAGTCCCGCGCCCCAGCTTCTCCAAGCCCGGCCCCAGCCTCCTGTCTTCCCTTCCGGAAGGCAGGGGCCTTACTGCAGCTCGATCGAAACCGTCAGGCCCAGAGGGTTGCCGGAGGCCGCCGTGACCTGCAGCCATAGCCAGTGACCAGCGGGAAAGATGGGGCTCTGAAAGCTGGTGCTCGCGCTGCCGGTGGTGGTGCTGGTGACGGTGATCGGATCCGTCGTGGCGACTGTGCCAGCAGCGGAAACGTCGGCGCCATGGCGCAGCGAGAAGGAGACGCTGGGGCTGGTGCCGCCGCTGAGTACGGCATCAACGCGGCTGATGGTCTGGGCCTGCGGTGCCCGCAGCAGGATGCGCCGGTCATTGGCCTGGGGGCTGGGCATCGAGAGCACCAGCGGTGTCATCGGCCCTGGCGGTCCGAGCAGTGAGGCGAGCTGACGCCAGGAGAGGGGCACGGAGCAAAGGCGGCGACGTCACTGGCTTTTGCCAGTTGCCCAGGGGCTGGGCTCCCCCAACTCCGAGCGAACTCCTAATCGACGCCAAATTTGGAGTTGCGCTCAGCGCTGCTCCAGGAGCTGGCCGAGTCGCTGGGAAATCAGCTGCAACTGCTTCTGCTGACGCTCGTGCAAGCCACCAGGGGACTCTGGCCGCTCTTGGTCGTAGAGCGCCAGCAGCAGTCCCTTGCTGCGCTCTGTGCTGCTGCAACCCACCGGGCAGAGCAGCAGCATGCCGTTGCCCGTGGCCACGGAACGCACCGCCATCGGCAGAGCGCCGGATTCGTCGCTGGCGCACAGGCCCAGGGCAGCGTGACCCAGGGCCTCGGCCATCTCGACGCCGAGCAGCGGTTCTTGACCCGGCCTCATCCCCAGCTGGTTGCTGCGGCCATCGGCTGCCAGCACGGTCACGCTGCTGCCGCCGTTCCACTGCAAGAGGGCCAGGGTGTGCAGGCCCGAGCGGTTGGTTTCAATCGCAGTGCGGAGCAGCGTCTGCACCTGGCCCTGGCGGGCACGCACCTGCTCCTGCAGGCTCTGGGCCTGCGGAGTGGCCATGCGTTTGGCCAGCTCCGGCTGCAGGGTGATCAGCAGCCAGGCGGTGTAGAGCACCAGGCCGAGCAGCACGATGCGCGAGAGGCGATAAAGCAGCTGCCAGGGACCCTTGGCATCGAGCACCTCGCCCACAGCCTTCTGCAGGGCATCGCTGGTGGCACGGGTGAACACCTCCACCCGTTCCGCCAAGCCCTTGTTCGTATCGGGCACGGCGATCAAGCGGAAAGTTCGTAGACCTGCCCGCTCAGCCGGTCCAGGTAGAAGTCGCCCACGGCCGGTGGCGGCTGCAGGGTGGTTGGTGGTGGGCCGTCGCCGGAATACCAGCGGGTGGCCCTACTGCCGACGCCTGATTCCTGCACCACCGCCAGGGCCGGCTCACCGCTGCTGGGGTCCGGCAGGAAACCCAAGCCACCATTCGGGTGGATCCGTAGGCGCCAGACCACGGCATGGCGGCCGTCGTAGGGCTCACCGGTGATGCCGCCGCTGGGGATCAACGGCTGGATCACACCACCGGTGCCGCCGCCGCCGTCGCGGTTTTTCAGCAGTTGCTGGGGTGGCACCGGGCAACCCACCAGGGCGACGCGGAGGGTGGCGATCAGCATCCCCAGCTGCACCTGCACGGTCACATCGGCCCGCTGGGCGTAGACGTGCCGCAGCCGCGGCGCCTGCCTGGAGACCGCGGGCCAGGGCACCACGTTGCTGCTGCCGTCGCCCCAGGTCACCGAGATCGGTGTGGGCACCGTGTAGCGGGGGTTGATCAGCAGCTCGATGGCAGCCGAGCCGATGGGTTCGTTCCAGCGGCTGTCGGCCGGCAGCCAGAAGAGTTCGAGGTCATCGGCAGGGATGGGGCCCTTGCGGTAGCCCAGCTCGGCCCAGCGGCTGAACTCCATCGGCAGCACCCACTGCTCTAACCCTGGGCAGCCGACGGGTGGAAGCAGCCGTACCCGTTGACCGCCCACGGTGCTGGGTTGCTGGGGCAGGGGGTAGGGCATGGCCAGCAGGGGATCAGATCAGCGGGTCGTCGAAGAGGTCATCCGGCAGGGCGGTGAGAGCGAGTTCTGCATCGGGCGATGGATCAACAGCGAGGTCGGGATCTGGATCCGGCTCTGAGCCGCCAGCAGCAGGGGGTTCAGCGTCCTGCTCCTGTTTGCTGAGCTCTTTGCCGCTTGCATCGCTGTCGCTGTTATCGCTGACGGTGCCGGCGCCGGTGTCAGCCGGTTCCACGGGCAGGGCCTCGTCCTTGCGGCGCCGGCCTCGGCGACCGCGGGTTGATGCAGGTTTTGCATCATCCAGCTCCAGCAGCTCGGATGCAGCCGCGGCGATGGGTGCTGGCGGCTCTGCTGCGGCGCCCCCAGCCGATGACGCTCCGGCTGTGGCCTCGGCCCCGGCAACCCGCCAGCCGAGCCCCAGCCAGCCGGGCAGGTGCACCGGCCAGACATAGCGCTCCTGGTTGCCCAGGCGGATGCGCAGCATCCCAGCGGGAAGCGGACCCTGAGCGGCCATTCCCGTCATCTGCGGTCCTGTCATGGTCAGGCCGGCAGGGTGGCGGTCAGGCCGACGACCATCCCCTCAGGGGTGGAGGGGGTGACGACGGCCTTGGCAAAGCAGAGCGCCGGCAGGTCGGCGTTATCCACATCGGCTGTGTCCAGCAGGATGTCGTGGCCGCTGATGTAGGCCTCCACCCGGCCGCCCTCGGCAGGCACCGCGACGGTGGCGACAGGGACAAAGGTGCCCATCGTTCCGTCGCGGAGTTCGGGCGCCAGGTGCAGCACCACCGTCACCGCATCGCTGTGGCCCGGGTGAGAGACCAGCAGGGAGAACTGGGAGGCGGCATCGAGCTTGGTGTTGAGCTTGACCACCTCACCGCTGGTGAACACCTTCTCGGTGTCGCGGGTGGCGGAGCGGTTGGTCCAGCCCACCAGCACCGTGGCGGCATCCAGCAGGGCGTTGGCTTTGAGGCGTGTCATCGGTCGATCTCCAGTACGGAAGGAGCAGAAACAGCAGTGGTCGAGGTCCGAAGGGCCAACTAACGCAGCCCCAGCCCAGTCACAAAGGGGCCCCTGGCCTCTCAGGAAATGGGGGCGATGCTGTGCAGGCGGCCTGCAGCGCGGGGGTGCATGACGCCAAAGCCCACGTACCAATCGATCCGGGTGCGGAACACAGGCGCATCCGGCACCTCACCCAGGTCCCGCACCGAAATCCCATAGCGGCCCTGGAACGGCCCCTGCAGGCCGGTCACCGCCTGGTCGCCAAAGGTGCAGCAGTAGATCGAACTGGTGCCGCCCGCCTCGCCGTAACCCAGCACCTCCAGGCCCTGGGCGTCACGGTCGACGGTGAGGATCTGGCACTCCTGGTAGTGATGCACCATCACCCCCAGGTTGTTGGTCGAGACGTTGTAAACGCCCTGGCCAACGGTCTGGCGGGCGAGGGCGTTGAGCTGGCGGCGCATCGCCTTGCTCATCACCAGGTACTTCCGGCCGCCGTAGGAGTTCACCGAATCGATCAGCTCATCGAGCTTGTCGAAATCGAGCGCCCCGCCACCGTTGTTCAGCGCCATCTCGGTGCCTGGGGAAAGGCGCTTGGCCAGCCCGTCAAAGCCTCGGCCCTGGCTGGCGGTGGCATCACCGTTGATCAAGGCAGCCTCCAGGGTGAGCCGCATCGAGCGGACCTTCATCTCGGTCTGAGCCGCCCGGGCCTCGGGGCCCTGCAGGTCAACGATCGAGCGGTCCACATCCACGTCACCCCCAAAGAGGTGCACGGCCTCGGATTGGGGATCAACGACCCCGTAGCTCTGCTTGTAGCCCTCGTTCACCGCCCGGAAACCCACTGAGGGGAGCTCCTTCTCGACGGAATAGAAGAGGCCGCCGCCGGCGATGTTCATGAACGGCAGCCAGCTGAGCAGTTCGCCCTCAGCGAAGGTCTTGATCACCGCCAGGTGCTCCAGGCGGGTCTCGTACTTGGCTGCCTCGATCAGGGTGAGGCCCATCGGTGCTGCACTCCCGGGGTCCGGCCCCAGATCACGTCACCGGCTATTGCCATGGACCAGATCCTTGGGGTGTCAAGCAGAGTTGATCTGCTCCGAGCCTCGTTTCGGGCCGCTTGGTCCGGTGGCGTTTGCTCAGGCCTGCAGTGTCCCGGCCAGCGCGGGCGCGCACCCATCACCAGTGGGGCCACCTGCGGCAAATGCGCCGACCTCCTCGGTGATGACCTGGAAACCCGTCGGCTCATGCGCCCCGAAGGACCGCAGGAAGGGCACATCGGCAGCATCGCGGCCACGGCCGATCAACACCCTCCCGCACCGAGGAAAGTTGTGGCGGGCATCAAAGACGTACCAGCGATCCTGCAGGAACACCTCGAACCAGGCGGAGAAATCCACCGGTGCCTCTCCGCGGGCGATGCCGGTGTAGCCGAGATAGCCCGTGCAGTAACGGGCGGGGATGTTGAGGCAGCGGCAAAGGGTGATGGCCAGATGGGCGTAGTCACGGCAGACCCCAGCACCAGAGGCAACGGACTGGCTGGCGCTCTGATGCAGCTGCGAGGCGGAGTAATCAAAGCGGATGCGCTCATGCACCCAGTCGCAGATGGCCTGCACCAGCGGCCAGCCAGGTGTGATCCCCGCGAAGGTGCTCCAGGCCAGCTCCATCAGCGCCGCGGTGTCGCAGTAGGTGCTGGCGTTGAGGAAGCGATAGGCGTCGATCGGCAGGGCCTGAATCGGACACTGACGCACATGGGGGAGCACCGGATCGGTGCAGTCCGGAACCTCGATCGTGGCGCTATAGCTCAGGCTGGTGCTTCCTGAGGGGGCCAGAAGACGACACCAGCGGTTGCCTACCTGATCGGCAAGCACCTCGTAGCTGCGATCGGGCAGCACCTGCAGCTGTTCCGCCGCGACGAGGTCTGGCGCCAGGCTGCTGTGGACATGCACCAGCGTCAGCAGGGGTGTGGCGGGCTCACAACGCAGGTCGAGCTTGCAACCGATGCTCAGATGCACGGGGGCGAGGGTGGCATGAGAGCTGTCTTGATGCTGTTCGAATAAGACGGCGATCGGCAGACCAGCAGGCGCCAGGCCAGGAAGTCCTGATCAGACGAGGTGGCTGGTTTGCATTTGCCTGACCGTGCCCGATTGGGCTGCAGATCGAATCGCCGTCGATCTGGGGGCCTGCGTGTCGTGAGGGCTACTGATGCAACGGCGTCTCCGAACAAGGAACGTCCACCAGCTCCTGAACGGGCTCCGCTCCGGCCCTCCTCATGGTCGGGGGGCGCGTCAAGGGTGATACGAGCCCGCCGCTGGGTCGTTGGCTGCGCTGCGCTCCGCTTCGTTGTGGTGGACGGGCCCTTGACCCGCCCCCCGCCGGCTGAGGGGTCCTACGCGGAGCCCTCCCATGGCCCCTCTGTCCCGCAAAGCTCAGCTGCAGCAGTTCTCCTGGCAGGTGCTGGAAGATCTGGCTTTCTGCAGCGGGCGCTGGCCACGGCTGGCTGAGCTGGCCTCACAGGTGCTGTTCGAGCAGCAAGCAGCCGCCCCGGCCATGTCGGTCGATCCAGAGCTGGAAGCACTGCTGCCCTTCTGAGGGCCAGGGCCAGCAGCCGGCGGGGCTCCCCAGGGCCCTGCCTTCCTGCTGGTCGCGAACACCAGCAGACACCGCAAGAGGCCCAGTGGACCTGGCAGCCCAGGAGGCCCAGCGGACTTGGCAGGCCACCGATCCACCGTATGCCGACCCAACGACCGAGCTGGCGGGGGTTCAGCACGCGCGGGGCCGGAGGCCTCACGGTCGGCGAGGGGGAGAAAGGGGGCACCGCTGCCCCAGCCGTCTCGCCCTGGCAAGGATCGGGCCAGGCGCCACTGTGTGGCGTCCTTGCCAGGTCGCTACAGCCGGGGCCTGACGCGGGTGTCCCTCGCCTCCTTCGTGATGGCCTCCTCTTTCCCCCGCTGCGAGATCCGCCAGCTGGCGGTGTTCGTGTATCCCGGCGGAATCAAGGCGCATGATGCCGAGCGCATCACGGTCTTCTATGGCCGCCGCGGCCTGCCGGTCAAAAAGCCCCGCTTCATTCCGGCGCAGCTGGCCCATCAGCTGGCCCGCAAGCTCCAGGCCAAGCGGCTCGGCACCGTGGCGGTGCTGTGAGCCGCCTGGGCTGCGGCCCCTTGTCCCGGTGGGCCTGCCGGCCCCCGGGGCTTTCAGCTGACTCAGCGCACCGACTCACTCCGCTGCCAGCTGCGCTCCAGCTCCGCCCGATAGCGCTCGATTCCCCAGGCGCTGCGACGCATCTGACGGTTGATCAGCCGAGTCACCTTCCAGGCCTTGAGCCCCATGCCGCCAGCGAACACCAGCCAGGGCACCAGGAGCCAGAACGGATGGTCCATCAGACCGGCAGCGGCGTCCTGGCCTTCGTACAGCGTTTGCTCTGCTGGTGTTGGCGGACGGTCCACTGGTTGCCCTTGATCGCCACACCGCAGTGCTCGCAGATCGTCACCGGCCGACTTCTGCACCACTGCTCGGGTCGCTCACCCACCAGCTCGCGGCGGCTGGGGTCGATGCCCCTGCCCTGCTGGTAGCGGGTGAGGGCTGGTGCCGTGGTCACGAAGCCCGTCTCCAGACAGCGAAACAGCAGGGATTGCCCCCGCAGGTTCTGGACGTTGAAGGTGGTAGCCGTCATCAGCGCAGGGTCCGCTGCCACCACCGATGGTGGCATGAGCTCCCTATCTCCACCACTGGTGGCGGGCAGATCGGGATGCTGCCACGAGACCCGATCAAGACAGCAGGGCCAGAGGGAGGGGGGATTTCCCAGAACCTGAAAAATTTCCGAGGCACCCTGCGCCGCTCCTGGAAACAGGGGGAATACCCCCCCCCGAGCCTGCGTTCTTCTATGAGGAGCTACGGGGCTCTCCAAGGAGTTGCAGGAAGCTGATTTTGAAACGCAAATTATGAGGAGAATTCGCGATTTTTTTCGCGTCAGTTTCTCCCCTTTTGAGGTGTTGATCGTTTGGCCGGCTGTGTTTTCCGGGCTCCGGGCAGTGACGGGGTTGATCGGCTCGCGCGTCAGCGGAGGCGGGGTTGTTTGGTTGAGCGCTGAGCTGCTTGCTCCGCCGCATCCATCCGCCGCGCGACAGCACTGGCCCAGCGGCGGCCGGGATCACCGCCCCAGCCATCCCAGGCCTGCCGGCCCTTGCCGTAGCTCTCCCAGCTGGAGCCCTGCTTGTCGACTTCGTGGCGAGCGAAGTAGCTCACCATCCGATCAATCGTCTGGGGAGAGAGCTCCTGGCGATGGAGCAGCTGCCGGGCTCGCGCCAGCCCCACCGGCGTCATGCCCCGGTTGGAGGGCGGCTGCTGGGCCCGGCGCTCCAGGGCACGGCGGGCGGCAGCAGCCACGAGCTCCGGCGGTCGGAAGGAGAGGCCGGCGTAGAAGCTGTGGGGTCGCCTTGCCATCGACTGGTCTCAGCGCCGAGCCCCGCGGCCATTCACCGCGAAGGACGCCCGATAGAGCTCAGAGGCCGACATCGCCTGAGGGTTGATCGGCTCGCCGTTGCTGCCGATGCCCGACACCGTCAGGCCTCCGGCGGCCTGCATCCCGGCCGGGCCCCGCTGCTGGAACAGGAAGCCGTAGACGGGGTGCACCCGCATCTGATCGAGGAACTCGGTGGTGGTCATCGGACGGCCGTCATCACCCAGCAGCGGCTTGCCCTGGGAGTCGAGCGGTTCGAGCACGTCCTTGCAGTCACCGCCAGTGGTCAGGCGGAAGCAGGTGCCCAGCTGGCCTTTGAAGATGTCGAAGAACGTGCCCCTGGCATCGCCACCCGTGCGGCCCTCGGCCTGGGAGAAAGCACGCTCCAGCAGGCGGTCCTTGCGCAGCTGCAGGATCTGCTGCTTGGCCTCGTCGCGCTCAGCGGCGACGGCGGCCACCTTCTGGGCGGAAGCTTCTTCCATCTGCCGTTCGCGCAGCTCCATCTGCTGCTCGAGGATCTGCTTCTGCCGTTCGGCCTCCTGCAGGCGGGCGTACTCCTCGGGGTTGATCTCCGAGAAGCGGTTCAGCTGCTGCCGCAGGGTGCGGATTTCTTTTTCAAGCTGGTTGCTCTTGCGCCGTTCGGCCCGCAGGGGCTCGGTGAGGCGGCTGTCGTCCGCAGGTGGAGCACCGGCCTCGGATTGAGCAGCGCCGGAGCTGTCGCCGCCGCTGGCAGCAGTGCCGCCCTGGCCGCCGGCGCCGTTGGAGTCGCCCGAGGGACCACCAGTGGTCGTGGTCTCACCGGGCTGGCCGGTGGCGGCGTAATTGTCGTCAGCGCCCTGGCCGCTGGAGGCGGTGGTGCTGGAGGTGGAAGAAGCAGTGGCAGTGGCCATGACCCATCGCGGCTGTCGTGGAGGAGCACCCCGTCCGGGCTGTGCTCCTCAGCTATTGCCAGCCATCGATCTGTGAGGAGAACGCAGTGGAGCACAGCCGAAGGAGCCCGAGCTGCCTACGGTCAACCGCAGATGCCTGCCCCCCGTGAAGCGCCTGCTCTCGATTGCGTTACTCGCCGCAGCGGTGTTGGGAGGCAGCGGTGCCATGGCCTGTGAGAAGCACCTGAACGGCCACCAGAACAGCAGCGACACCAACACCGAAGGCGCCAAGAAGTAGGGCCTCTTTCGTTCTGAGCAGTTGAGTCAGCCCCGCGACAGTTCCAGCTGCCGCGCCAGCCACAGCTCCACGTCCTCGTAGGTGTAGCGAACGAGACCGAGAAGGCGGCCAACTGCCCCCGGCTGGGGGAGGGGAGCAGGCCGTGGGTGCGCAGCTCAGTCAGCGGCCCCAGCCAAACGGCCCCGAAGCATGGGGTGAGCAGCGCCGGGGTCGTGGCAGACACCGGCCGGATGCCACTGGTGCTCCAGGCGATGTCCGTGGCTAACCAGTCCCAGGGCTGGGACGGTGTCAGCGGCAGCACGGCGCCGCGGGTGAGGTAGCCCTCGTAGGTGAAGTCGCCGGTGTCGAGGCCTGGAGCGTTTTCCTTGCTGGAGATCCCCCGCAGGCGCTTGAGGAATCCCTCGAACAGGAAGCGGCCGGTGCGCTCGGAATCCAGCACCCCCGGCAGCGCATTGGAGAACAGCAGGATGCGGGCATTGGCGTAGGGCTGCAGCGCCGATGGAGGCAGGGCAGCAGGCGACTGCTCCCCCGATGCGGGTGTAGTCGTCATGGCTCAGCCCCGCGCCAGTGCAGTGGTGAACGCGCCGCCCTGGGCGCTCAGCTGCGGGTCGCGGCTCCAGTTCGCCAGGGTGGGGAGCATCAGCAGCAGGGCCTGGGCATGGCTGCCCCGTTGGCGCCGCAATGCCTGCTCGATTGAGAGTCCCTCGCCGTAGCGGGTGATGGTCTCCTCCCGCAGCAGCTCGGTGTCGTACTCGATCACGTCCGCCTTTTTGACCGGCAGGGTGCCGTCCTCCGGCAGGGCATCGGGGCCGACGGCCTTTCGGCGGGTCTCGATCGGCGCCTGCAGCTGCTCAGGGCTCAGCCCCGCCAGCTCGGTGTCGATGGCGGCGATGGCATCGAGCTCGCGGCGGGCTGTGAGGATGGCATCGGGGTAGAGCTGCTCGAGATCCGCCATGGCGTCGTTGATGGCGCGGATTGCGGCCATCTGGGTTGGGATCGAGAGGGCAACGCGAATCCCCTCCAGGTCAGCGGCCCGCCAGCGGTAGGGCGAGTCGGTCGGGGTCTGGCTCATGCGGCTGCAGGTGCGGCTGACTCCTCTTGCCTGCGATGCACCGGCGCTGAGCTCTCAGCAGCCCTGGGTTCCGGGGCTTGGCGCCCCTCCCCAGCCCTCGTGGCAGGGCTGTCATCGAGGGTCGGGCTGCTGATTGCATTGGCCGTCGCCAGGGCCAGCTGGTGCCGGAGCTCCTCCCGGCTGATCACCCCCTTGTCGAAGAGCTCAATCCATTCCTTCACCTGGGGCTGCGGCTGGATCGGTGGGGTGAGCGGGCTGACGGTCACCTGCAAGCCGGCGCCCGGATCCAGGGGTTCACCGGTGAGGGCACACCAGTGCTGCAGGAGCGTGGAGAACAGCGACGCCTTCTGGATCGCCATCGCCTGCAGCAGGGCATAGCTCTGGCTGGCGGTGAGGCTGATCTCCATCTCGGTGCGGGCGGCGCCCCGGTTTTGGCTGGGAATGAGGGCATCGCGGCGCATGGTGTCGTCAAGGATCTGCAGCCAGGCCCGGTGCTCCGCCAAGGAGCGGGCCCGGATCTCCACGAACTCAAAGGAGGCGTCCGAGGGCAAGTCCATGCAGGTGTTCGGGCCCAGCACGACGGGGCCGGCCTGACTGTTGCCCATGGCATCGACCATTCCCTTACGGACGCCAACGGGGAGAGCAGTCCTGGAGAGCAGCTCCTCGTATTCGCTCTTGCAGCGGAAGTGGTTGAGGTACTGGTGGGCAAGGCCCAGGTGCGGCAGGTCTCCCTCCCCGAAGGCCGAGCCATCGGAGGTGTACCAGCAGGCCGGCAGGCGGTGGATGCCCTCATAGGTGGTGACCACCGGCTCATCACAGCGCCAGCCGCTGGTGGCCTGGGGGTCGGCGCAGACCGGGTGGTGGGCTAGTTGCAGGCCGGTCACGGCATCACCGGGGGTGAGCAGCGAGAGGCTGCGGTAGTGCCAGCGGTCGGGGGCGTCGGCATCGCCCAGCAGGGCGTTGATCTGCTCCGTCACAGCCCCTTCGCTGTCAGGGGGCTCGGCGCTGATTGGCCGATTCACCGGCTCGCGCCAGATGATCCGGCCCGGCAGGCCATAGGAGACAGGCAGCTCCCAGTTCAGGCAGTTCGAGCGGGGAACCAGCTGCAGCCGGGGCAGGGAGAGGCGATCACCGCGGCGCAGGGCCTCCTGACGGTCCCCCTCGCTGGGCCAGCTGTGCTCGGGTGGCAGCACCAGCACCAGAGCGGCGCCGTCCCGCAGCACCAGCAGGTCGGCCGCCGCCAGGAACACACCCAGGTCCGTGCCCCGACCATCCACGTCAGTTAGCACTGAGGTCAGGCTTGCCGGAAGGCTGATCCAGCTGCCCCGGCTGAGCATGCCGGCATACGTGCGCAGGGCGTCGCGGAAGAAGCCCGAGGGACGGGCGGCATCGAGACGCTTGCGGTAAGCGGTGTCCGGTTCACGCTCGCCCTTGGGGAGGTAGTGCTCCTTGCGGCTGCTGCCGTCAGGGGCGGCGAGCAGGGCCCAGCAGTCGGCGGTGATCTGCAGGGAGGGCTGCAGGGCGGTCAGGGTGGGGTGCTGTCGCCATGGCATGAATCCCGCAAAGAGAAAGCTGTTCTCGACGATGGCCACAGAAGTCATTAAGCCACTTGCCTCTATTGCCAAAACCTTGGCCATGACCAATGCGACACAAAACGCAGGTTGCGTTTGTATAGTTTCTCCGAGGCAAGAAGACTACAAGAAAAGTCTCCAGAGGTTGCTGATTAGATGAACTCAATTCTTGCGAGGCTCTTCGCTGGCATCCCAAGCGCGCCCGATGCATTAAGTTTGATTTGGCTGGCCAATTGACGGCACCAGCCACAGAGCGACTCCCAGGCCTTCCACCACGCGGGAGGCGAGGTCGGAGGACCTACCACCTGGGGCAACCCTCCGGGTGGTGGCTGGGTGTCGCCTCGTAGCCCTAGGCTTTCCTCCTCCAACCATCCAGGTCCCAGGAAGTGACTTCAGTTGTCTCATGGGTCGGGGTTGACTCAAGAGGCCCTGCCTCCATTTATATAGCGAGCGATAGTCGTATTTCTTGGGGAGAAGCCGCTACCTGGGATCATGGTCGCAAGGTTTTTGCCTGCAACTCAACTCCAGAGATTTTTGGGTATGCAGGCGTTGCGCTTTTTCCTTCAATATTTTTATCGCAGCTAACAGAAATTATCTCCAGCAAAGCTCTTGGGAATCTGCGCGACCCCGCGTCGAGGGTTTGTCAGATCCTGGATTGTGCAAGGAGCAGCCACGACTCTTTTCCTGGAGAAGTCCCCGATAGACGATCGTTCAATATTCTGTACTGCTGTCGAGTCGGCATGAATATGGACTCGCGCTTTTATGCATATCTGATTGCTTATGACTCAGCGACCTCTTGCTGGACTTCACAAGAGTTACCGCTTCCCAGCGTTTCGGGCCTAATTCATGCCGAGGGATCGGGAGCCAACACAGTCCGCGAACATATTGAACGCTGGAAAAAGTCTGAGCAAGGTGGAACAAGCAGAGCGATTTTCAGCGGATTTTGCGATTCGCTGCGCTCATCTGGTGACCCATTGTCAGGAGGGGCGCCTCAGCTTGTAGGCATTAAGAGGTCTTTTGCGGCTGCGCACTATGGAGTTATCTGGAATGAATCGCTTCACCAGCTTGGTCTTAGACTGCCAAGTCAAATGGGAGATGGCTCTGAAAGCGAGTGGATGAATGAGCTTTTTGAGCGATGCGACTTCACAACACTGAAGCCACTTAGCGGCGCGCAAAGACATTTCAGGCCTAAGTCTCTATAGTCCTTTAGTCCTCTTGCTCCGCGTCGGATTGCTCTATGGCTTGTGCAGTGGCGATCCATGTTCTAACTTTCTTTGTTTAATGCTGTCAGCATTGGAACTTTTGCGAAGGGCCGCCCTTTGCCATCTTGCTTGATTCGTGCGATGCTTTTATTCACAGTCGCCTGAGTTGCCGTCGAATACATCGAAAGCCAAGACTCTCTGGTTGCATGCTGTTTTTATTTCTCTCCACCGAGACATGCTGATTGCTATGAGCTCGGGAATGTGGTCTTCATCGGCCCCCAGTCGCATCAGCTTCTGCCCCCTGGCATACAGCTCCCGCCAGGAGGCCGGCACCTTGATCAAGAAGCCCTTGTCCCTGAGGTAGTGATACACCTCCCCATTGGCATAGGTGCGGGCATAGGGCCGAAAGGCTCCCCGCTCTGGTGAATAGCGACGGGCAGCCTGAATGATGCCGAGCATGGCAATCTGCTCCAGGTCTTCTTTCGGGTGGCCGGTGCGGCGGGAGATGTTGCCGGCCACGGTGGCGGCTATGTCGCGGTGCTGAAGCGCCAGAGCGTTGGCCTTGGCGTGAGGATTCACAGGCCGATGGCGCCGCGGCTTGGCCGGGAAGGCGATCACCAGCTGAACGGCATCGCCCTGGTGCTGGGGGCGCGGCCGCGGTCGAGGACCGATCCGAACGCGCTGGGTACTGCTGGGCCGCGGCAGACACGTCGCCACCACCGGCGGCCGCAGTGGCAGATCCAGCTGGCCGACCGTTCCGCGGCAGGAGGGCGTTCGCAGGGGTCGGGCGATGGCGTCGGTCATGGCTCAGCGGCTGAACACCATCGGCACCGGCGAGCTGCCGTAGCCCCGACCCCGCCAGAACTGGGCCTCGATCCAGAGCACCCCCTGGCAGAAGGCATCCACCTGGTCATCCACCCCGCCCCGGGGCGAGAAGGCCAGCAGCTCTTCCACCAGGGAGTCGGCCTTGCGGGCAAAGCGCACCTGGCCCGCCTCCACCAAGGGGGCCACGGCATGGGCACGGGAGGCCTTGCTGCCCCTGGGCGGGATGGCGATCAAGCCCGGCAGCTGGCGTTTGAGCAGCTGGCAGACCGCCGGGCCGTTCGCCGCGTCCTCGATCAGCACGGCATTGGGCCGCAGGCCCTGACGCTCCAGCGACGCGAGTGAGGCCAGTAGGAACTTGATCACCCCCGGCAGATCGAGCCGCTGCCGGTGGGCCCAAAGCGCCTCGATCTGCAGTTCCGCCCATGGGTCTGGGCTGCACGCAGGGGGGTGAGTGGTATTCACACCCCTGGAGGCCCCATGAGCTCCGGCGGCATTGGCAGCCAGAGCCAGTCCCTGTCGCCGCGCATCCAACGCCGGATGCCGCTGCGGTTCCAGCAGGCCGAGCAGGGCAAAGCCGCAAGCGTCGTTCTCCTTGCCGTCCTTGAAGCTCAGGTCACAGCTCAGCACCAGCGGCGCAAAGCGGCGGGGGTGACCCGGGGCGATTGGCAGCGGTGGCTGAATCCAGCCCTTGCGGAACAGCAGGCCCTCCGCCGGGCTTGGCCGTTGCTGGTAGAGGGCGTTCCACCAGTAGGACCCCAGGCGGGTGCGGATGCGCTGGAGGACTGCCAGCGGCACCCGCTCGGGGCAGAGCGGTTCGCCCGGCTGGCGCCAGTCGGGGACTTTCGTGCAGGTATGCGGAATCTGCATCGAAATCGCCTCCGGCTCAGCGAACGCCGGCAGGTTAAGCACCGTCCAGTGCTCCGGGTTTTCCTGGCTCTCCTGCTCGAGCAGCCAGGCGGTCATGTCGTGATGGTCCCAGCGGGTCTGCACCACCACCTGCGCCGCCGGGAGCAGAGCGCCTTCTGCCGTCAGGCCCGGTTCGGCCCGTGTGAACCAGACACTCTTGAGCCAGTCGATCAGCCGTTCGCGCTGCAGGGCCGACTTGGCGTCCTCTGGCCCCTTGTAGGGGTCATCGATGATCCCGAGGTTGTAGCCCTTGCCCGTGAACGGCCCCCTCACGCCGGCGGCGATGCAGCCGCCCCGCTGGGGCGTGAGCCAGTTGCCCACGGCAGCGGAATCCTTGGAGAGGGCGTGGCCAGTGATTCGGTAGTAGTGGCGAGCTTCCCTGGAGTGGGCATAGGCCAGCTCACCGGAGTAGCTGGCGATGGCGCAGAACAGCTCCGGGTGGCGGCTCACCCAGTAGGCGGGGAACAGCCGCGAAACCAGCACGGATTTACCTGCCCGTGGCGGACAGCAGACGATCAGCCGGGTCAGAGCACCATCGGCCACCTGCTGGAGCAGTTCGATCAGTACCTCCGAGAAGCGCGAGCGCTGGAAGCTCGGAAAGGCACGTCCGATGAATCCATCGAACGACAGCTCAGCGGCGGTCGTTGTCGCCCGGTCGGGATCGGGAGCACCGAGCAGACCCCAGTCCGCCCAGCGGTCGGTGACGGGGTCCAGCAGCAGGCCACCGTCGCTGGGGACGATGGCCATGGGCCTGCCAATGGAGGCGATGCGGCCCATCAGCTTTTCGCCTCGGGTGGCTTGATCGGCGCCCGCAGCAGCCCGCCGATCTCCGCGATCACACGGAAGGCACCGACGGCAGCAGAAAACTGCTCGGCATCCATCGCCCGGCGGGCGCAGTCATTCAGCGCGAAAATCTGTTCGGCCTGGTGCCGGCGCCGGTCGGAGATCAGCTCCTCCACCATGCGCATCCGTGCCAGGTCGAGATAGCGATTGACCGTCTTGACGTTGCTCACCCCCCAGCTTTCGCCCGCTTTTGCCCTGATCTCCAGCAGCGGCAACCGTTGTGCAATCCACAGCTGGGCCTCTGCAATCCGCCGTTCCACCTCCCCGGCAGTGGCCCTGGGGGTCTGGGCGTGATGGGGCGCCCGCCGCGGCGGATTGGTCTGACTGATCGGGCGGCTCGGATCCACCGCTACCGGCGCCCACAGCGACTCACCATCGGCGTCCTGCTGATCGGGCGCTGATCGCAGCTCCTCCACCGGATCAGCTGCGGCCTGGTTGGCAGCGCGCAACGGCATCAGCTCAGAACGGCAGGGGCTGGGTCTTCGGGGGGCGGATCGTCCAGAAGGGGTTGCCGCGCTTCTCGGTGGCACTGCCCTGCTGAATCGCTGCTTCCTTGGCGGCCTTGAGCTGTTTCTCGATCTGCTGCACCGCCGCCGGGAAGTCGTAGGTCAACCGGCCCGGGCTGTGGGAGAAGGACCAGTCGTTGTGGGAGAAGGACGGATCCAAGTGGCCGCTGGCCATCGCCGTGTTGAGGGCCTCCAACAGCGGCTCAAGCTGCTGCTCCAGTTCCTTCTGCTGGGCCTTGAGCGCGGTGACCGCGTCCAGCAGGGCGTCGAGATCAGCGTCAGCAGCCGCATCAGCGGCTGGCGCCGGGGGAGCAGCAAGCAGGAGGTCCGCCATCGAGGAGCACCAGAACACTTGCCCGGACGATTCCGAGCCCGCTCAATCTAGCGGCCAGCATCTGCTAGCCAATGTGCTTAGTCGGCTTGCATCGATCCTGGCGCTCAGAAGGGTCTCCGAGCCACGCAGTAGCTGCTCCAGGCCGCGGCCCAGGCCGCCAGGCACTGCTCACGGCTGTAGAAGGTGCTGCAGGAGGCTGCACCGGGTTTGCTCCAGATCGTCTGGCCCAGCTCGTAGTGGTTCCCCTGGGCCGCCTCCAGCACCATGTAGCCGCCGAGCTGGGCGGCAGTGGAATAGGGCCGGCCGTGGGCCGAGAGGGTCTTGAGGTCGTAGAGCACCCGCACCTCGCGTCCCCGCCGCTCGCTCAGTGCCGGTGAGACGTAGGCGCCATCGAAGGCCCCGGCCACGTTGCGGGCCAGGCAGCAGGTGAGCCGCTCGCTGGCGATCACCTGCACCTCATCCCAGAGCGGCAGCTGCAGCAGCGGCAGGATCCAGTCCCGGTACTGGTGATGGCCGCTCAGGGTCTCGGCTTCCAGCAGGGCTTCGCTGGCGTTCTTGCCCACCAGGAAGCGGGCTTGGCTGTAGCGCTCCAGGGCGGCATGCACCGTGGTGCCGCGCGGCTCCCAGATCGGTCGCTTGGCTTCGATCGATCGCTTGGCGGTGTCGCTCAGGCCATGGGCCAGCACGCCGGTGATTGACACCGGGAACAGGTGCTCGCCCAGCCAGTAGCGGTGGGCTTCCTCATCCCTCCAGAGACCGGGGATGGGCTCCAGCCAGGTCGATGTGGTGGTCTGCATGGCCGTTTCAGGTGTGACGCGCTGTGACGGAGGGCGTCACAGCCGAGATCGGTTGCTGGCAGAGGCTTCTGGCGGCGCCTGTAACGATGTAACCCTTTTTCAGATATAGAAGCATTAGCAAGCAGCCGTGTCTGGTTGAGCAGGTGTGCATTTGTCTTTGAATTCATAAGGGGCTCTCTATGCTCCCTGGAGCGTTACATCGTTACGGAGACCCAGATCGCTTGCGGGGCAGGCGATCTGGACGTTACCGCTGCTGTTATGTCTGGCCGTTTTGTGACGGCTGCTGGTTACAGCACGCTCAGGGGAATGGCGACCGAACGGCTGACCATGCCGGCGCCACAGAAGCGCACCGGTCCGGCCCGTTGCGCACCGCTCAGGCGCAGCAGCACCACCGACCAGCTGTTCTGCCAGGCGGTATCGGCGAGGAACTGCTCGATCGCCTTGGCGGTGTTGCTCACCAGCAGGCGCTCCTGATCCACCCGCAGGCCATGGCGCCCCAGGGTCTGGGCTGCCAGGCCAGGGCTCACGTCGATGCAGCTGCTGTGGCAGGCGGCCAGCTCCACCAGTTCACCGATGGTGCGGGTGACGGGCTTGTCGTCGGTCTCCACCCGCACCTGCCGCTGCAGGATCGTCTGGATGCAGCGGGCCTCGTCGGGGATTTCGGTGCTCTGGCTGTAGCTGTCCCAGTTGTGGACCTCAATGCACTCCTCGGCCTCCTTCTGGCTGGGAACTGCATCGCTGAGTAGCGACCAGGCGCCGGCCATCAAGGTGCCGTACTGATCGCCCAGGCGCTGGGAATCGAAGTGGCGGGCGGCAGCCGCGGAGAAGACCACGACCGACTGGCGGATCACCGGGATCAGCGTCACGGTGCGGGCGATCAAGCGCCGCGCCAACTGCGGGGTGATGTAGCGCTCAAGATCCCGATCGAGGCTCTGCCAGTGGGCCTCGCGCTCCTCCTGGCCCATCTCGGTGGGGCTGCGCAGGGTGAGCTGGGCAAAGCGGCTCTTGTCGGCTCCCTGTTTGAGGGCGGTGGCGATCGAGGACATCAGGAACATCGAGCGCACCCGGTAGCGGCTGACATCGCCGCTGGGGGAACCCTTGAGCATCTCGGCGCTGCTCTCGCTGCTGGCCACCCGCGCCAGAGAGAGGATCGCCTGCATCCGCTGCTGGTCGCCCCTCTCGTTGCTCTCCGCCTCATCAAAGACCACCGGCACGGCGTCCGAGCAGATGGTCTGGCGCAAGCCGGCCTCTGTCGTGGCGCCCGACACCGGCAGGCGCAGGTCGCCGAGCAGCGGCACCACGAAGCGATCGAGAATCTGGCTCTTGCCCGAGCCGGCACCGGCGGTGAGCCAGAGGTGGGGCCGCCAGCGCAGGGCACCGCAGATCGGAGCCAGCACCACCCAGCCCTGCAGGAGGGTGCCGGAGGCGGGCACCTCCCAGCGGAAGCGGTTGGCGATGCTGACGATCACCGCCGCCTCCTCCACGGTTAGGGGCTTGACGCCGCAGGGCCCCTCCTGGCGTTCGAGGCGCTGGTAGATGTGCCGCGAGCTGAACGGTTTGGTGATCGGGTGCTCCCCCTCGGGGGTGATCAGACGATCGCCGAGGTGCAGCACGGTGCGGCCCTCATCCCACCAGGCGCCGCGGCCGCGAATGCGCTCCACCGCAAAGATCCCCATCGCGGCGCAGCTCTTGTGCAGATCGCTGGCCGCGGCCGGCCAGTTCACACCGGTGCGGCTGGGGTAGAGGGTCTCCCAGTACTCCAGTGGTGCCAGGGCCACCAGATGGGTGGCGGTGTGGCAGCCGCGGGGCAGGCGGATCACCTGACCGGTGCTGGCGGGTTGGTAGAAGTTCGCATCCGCATCGAAGCCCAGGCAGAGGAAGGGCGCTGCCGGCCTGGGTGCCGCCGCCGCTGCCGGGGCGTGGTCGCTGCCATCGGTAGCGGTGGGTGGGGGCGTCCATGGCTGGGCTGCTTTCGCCAGCTGCCGCGCGGCCTGCCGGGGCGTCCAGTCGGCATCAGCCAGGTCCCAGCCCTGGGGCAGATCCGCCGGCAGGGCCACCAGTTGCAGCTGGCAGTCGAGGGGATGCAGCAGGGCGGCCAGGCTCTCCATGGCCGCCACCCCGGCAGCATCGGCATCGGGCCAGAGCGTCACCGAACGGCCAGCCAACGGCGTCCAGTCCGCCTTGGCGATCGCCTTGGAGCCATTGGCCCAGCTCAGCACCACGTGCTGGGGGAACAGCCGAGCGGCCGCA
Organism: Synechococcus sp. CBW1107; assembly: GCF_015841355.1. NCBI lineage: Bacteria > Bacillati > Cyanobacteriota > Cyanophyceae > Synechococcales > Synechococcaceae > Synechococcus > Synechococcus sp. CBW1107. Next base: position 3,103,571 of record NZ_CP064908.1, on the reverse strand, counting down.
TCGGCCGTGCCCTCCCCCTCCACCACCAGCACCGGCGCTTCTGGTCGTTGGCCCAGGCCCGGCAGGCCGTAGAGCGGACGCGGTGCCGGCCAGTCGCAGGTGAAGGCGTCGCGGCGGCTTGGGCGATGCCAGTCGCCATCCAGCCAGACACGATGCAGGAAGGCCTTGCCGCCGCTGCGCAGCCGGATCCGCTGGATCCAAAACAGCACCTCACCAGCCGCGTTCCGGTAGGCCCACTGGGCGGTGGCCCCGCGGTTCATCGGCGGCGGCGGCGCATCGGCAGGGGGCTTCTCGGGCATGCGCCAGGGCTTGCCATTGCGGCCGGAGCCCTGGCCGCAACCAGTGTTCTGCCCATCAGGCACCAGGCCAAGGAAGGCCTCCACCTGCCGGGCGGCCTCCACAAAGCTCCAGCCCTGCCGGCGCATCAGCAGGTCCATGCCGGAGCCGGCGCCACCGCGCTGGTCCTTGCCGCCGCATTGGTTGCAGAACCAGGAGCCGCTGCCGTCCTTGTCGTCAAAGCGGTAGCGATCCGTCCCGCCGCAAAGTGGACAGGGCTGATGGCGATCCCTTAGCTCCGCTTCGCTCAGCCCGGCCAGGGCAGCAAGGATCTCCGGCCAGCGGCCCCGGGCCGCAGCAATGGCATCGGCCATGGGATGTGGCTCACCATCCCTGGCTGAAAACCGCCTGGTTCCCCGTAGACCCGCGATCAGGCGCGGGCACCAGGGTCTCACGGTGGATCACAGCGTCGAGCACCTGCCGCAGGGCGGCTGAGCGGCTGAGGGAGCCGTGCCGACGGCGTGCATCAAGCCAGGCCAGTTGCTCTTGGGTGATCGAGACACTCACCGGCAGGGCGTAGTCGGACATGGGGTCTCTGCTCGTGAACTACAGCCTAATACCTTGGGCCAGCTCTCGCTAGGCTGAGCCACAGAGGGCCAGTGGCTAGCGACTGTCCTGATTGCCTGTGAACCTTGTGGCTCCGATCGTCCTGCGCGACTACCAGCAGCAGCTGCTGGCCGACCTCCGCGCCGCCCTCAAAGTCCACCGGCGGGTCTGCGCCGTGATGCCCACCGGTGCCGGCAAGGGCCAGACCATCGGCGCCATCGTCCAGGGCGCTGCCAGCAAGGGCCGGCGGGTGCTGGTGCTGGCCCACCGGGCCGAGCTGATCGAGCAGCTCACCGGCACTGTGCGGGCCTGGGGGCTGGAGCCCGACGTGGTCTCCCCCGGCATGCGGCTACAGGGCCGCCAGGTGGCGGTGGGCTCGGTGCAGACCGTGGCCCGGCGGCTGGAGCAGCTGCCGCCGCCGGATCTGATCATTCAGGACGAGGCCCACCACCTGGTGGCCGGCAACGTCTGGGGCCGGATCATCGAGGCCTGGCCAGGCGCCCACCTGATCGGCAAAACCGCCACCCCGGAGCGTCTCGACGGCAAGGGGCTGGGCGTGGAAGCGGGCGGCTACTTCGAGGCCCTGGTGCTGGGTCCCTCAGCGGCCTGGCTGGTGGAGCAGGGCTGGCTGGCCAGGCCGCGGGTCTTCTCCTGGCCTGGAGCCAGGAACAGCAAACTCAGGCGCCGCATGGGCGAGTTCGACCTGGAGCAGGCGGCCCAGGCCTTTGGCGATCGTGCCTCCATCGGCGATGCGGTATCCCACTACCGCCGTCGACTGCACCAGGGTACGGCGATCTGCTTCTGCTGCACCATCGAGCACGCCGAGCAGATGGCCGATGCCTTCCGCGCTGCGGGAATCCGGGCCGCGTCGGTGAGCGGCGGCACGCCGGCCGAGGAGCGCAAACGCCTGATCACCGGGCTCGGCACCGGCAAGGTGGAGGTGCTCACCAGTTGCATGATCATTTCCGAGGGCACTGACATCCCCTCAGTCGGCGGCGCAATCCTGATGCGGCCCACCGCTTCCTTGGGCCTCTATCTGCAGATGGTTGGCCGGGCCTTGCGTCCCGCGCCAGGGAAGAGCGAGGCGGTGATCCTTGATCACGTCGGCAATGCCCATCGCCATGGCCTGCCCACCGATGAGCGCGAGTGGAACCTGGCCGGCCGCAGGCGCCGCGAAGGAGTCTCGATCCCGATCAAAGACTGCCCGGTCTGCTTCTGCAGCTGCCCCAGCGCTGCACAGGTCTGCCCGGACTGCGGCCATCTGTTTCTGGCCGACGAGCGCGATGAACAGCGGCGCGGGCTCCAGCAGCTTGATGGCGAGCTGGTTGAGATCAGCGGCTCGGCGCACCACCGGCCCAGGGCCAAGCAGCAGCGGCCCCAGCGCAGACACCCAGCAGCTGGCTGCCGCACCTTCGAGCAGCTGCTGCAGCGCGAGCAGGAGCGCGGATATAAGCCGGGCTGGGCCAGGCACGTCTGGACTGCTCGGCAACGGGCTGGCTAGCCATGACTCCGTTATTCGCACGAAGGATGACGGCCATTGATCTGGCGACGATTAGCCTGTATGGGCGAAACAATTACAACAATGGAATCTGACGGTTCTCTGAGTGTTGAGCGTGAGCGACTGAGGCTGGGCAAATACACATCCTGGGCAGCAGACCTTAGTGCTGATGAGCTCTTGGCGCTGCTATGGATGGTTGGTGAGTACGGAATCAGGTCCTCGGCCGCAAGCGAAGATCCATCCATTGGATGCGATGTCAGACGAGAAGTGGGGCGGCGTGCTCTGGTCAGCTTTGTTCACCACCGGCCCATTTCGCTGGAAGAAGCTAAACGTCAGATCCGCCAAGGTCTTAGGCCTGAGTGAAGAGCTGGTCAACAGGGAATCACCAGCGTCCCGCTGGACTGAATGAAGAGGCCCTCTCAGGCCGCGTCAGGCAAGAGGAGGCATGGCCTCCTCCCCCAGCGAACATGAGATCCAGCAGAGCATCCGCCTGGCCTGTGGCCGTGGGCCGGTGCGGCTCTGGCGAAACAACACCGGCGCCCTGGTCGACCAGCAGGGGCGCTTCGTGCGCTTTGGGCTTTGCAAGGGCAGCAGCGACCTGATCGGTCTGCGCTCGCTGGAGATCACGCCAGAGCTGGTCGGCCAGCGGCTCGCCCAGTTCGTTGCCCTGGAAATCAAGACGGGCTCCGGAACAGTCAGCCCTGAGCAGCGGGCCTATCTGCGACTGGTGCAGCAGCTGGGCGGGGTGGGGGCGGTCTGCCGCTCGATTGCACAGGCCCAGGCGGTCCTGGCCCTGGATCCCATGGACTGGTCGGGCCAATGAACAGGCCCGAACTCCGCAGGCAGCTGCAGGCCCTGGCCCGCCGCCATCCAGGCATCCACCCCTACACGCTGGCCCTGCGCTTCCAGGCCCAGACGGGCCGGATTCTCACCGGCCAACAGGTCAAACAGCTCTTAGCCGAGCCAGGGAACCACCGAAAGCAGCCTGCCAAGCTGTAACAAGCTCTGGCTTGCAGTGCCAAGGAACGCTTAGGATTGGGCTATGGCACAAGCAAAAAAGCCCGTCAAGCGCACCTACCAGGCCGTCCTGGACTGGCAGGACGAGTCCCGCAGATCCTTCGGGAAGATGCTGCTTAACTGGCGGCGCCGTAACGGATGGACCCAGTACACCGCCTGCGAGTGGGGCACGGAAGCCGAGTTTGAGGTGATCTCCTACGGGAACCTCTCGGTGATCGAGCAGGGCAAGGCCGGTGAGCTGCGGCAGAAGGCCTTCTTCCAGCTGGAAGAAATCAACCGCCGCCTTGATGAACCGGCCAAAAAGCTTGAGGGAGTGAAGAGCCAGCGCCTGAAGGAGCAGTTGAGAGACGCCGAGCCCCTGCGAGGGGATGACGGCAAGCTCTGGGATGCCGTCGATTTCTGGAGCTGCTACATCGGCTATGCGCCGGTGCCCAGGTCCTATCAGGCAGCGCCCGCGCCGACTCTGACCCCCAAGCGCGCCGAGGAGATCTGTCAGAAGTGGCGCCAGCACGTGCGCCGCGTCATCAAGGAAGGCGGTCTCGACGTGACCCAGGCCCTGGAGCAGCTGGTCATGGGTGCACCGAAGGAGCACCAGAAGCGTTTCTCAGAGGTGCTGGCCATCGACGACTACAGCTCGGTTGAGCTGGCTCAGCTCTGGGTGGATGGCGAGGAGTTCCTGCCCGAACAGTGGATCAGCGCCTGGGAGCAGACGGCGCTGGCCGCCTAGGAGGCCTGCCGAGACAGGGGGTCGTCCACGACCCGGGCGATTCCGAGCACAGGTCAGGGTTGCGCCTAGCGTCAGCTAGCCGCTAAGCTCAGGCCAGCGGGCACAAGCCCGGCTCTCAGTTGCCATGACTCAACCCCCCGCGCGCGCAGGCGTGCCAACCGACGTTCTTGAGCTGCTCGACGAAAAGGGCAGCGCCGAGCGCGCTCTCACCGCCGCCCTGGCCTCCTTCCAGGAACAGGTGCAGGCCGTTCCATCCCTTGATTTGGCTGCCGTGGTCGAAGCAGCCAGACCAGCCTTTGCTTCAGGCATCGCCTTCAGTGCCCAGCTGGTTGACATCCGCGGCCGCAACAAGTTGCGCGTCACCGTGATGCACGCTGGCGGTGCTGAGGTCAGCAGCGAGGAGTGGGCCGACCAGGTCGACGACTTGCTGAAGGCTTCCGGCTGGATGCTGGCCATGTTGCTGGGCATTCCTTTGACCAGACAGGCTTTGCCTGTAGAGCCTGAGAAGGAGGGGGCAAGGAGCCTCGCAATCGTCGTGCATCCTGATGCTCCGACTGGGCCTGGGCCCAGCGAGGAGGAAGGGGCTGTTCCGGCGGCTGACCTCGAAGTCGCCCTGGAGCCGCTCACGCCCCAGGAGATCGAGGCCACCCACCAGCGGATCCTCGCCCTGCCTCAGGCCGCTCGCCAGGAGCTGACCAAGGCGTTCCGCGAGCACTTCCAAGTGCCGCGCAGTGCTCGCTCCATCGGTGATCGCATCACCCAGCACCAGCACGCCGCCTTCATCGACCACTTCCTCGAGGAGTGCCAAGGGCAAGGGCTTGATGCCGATCAGTCGCCTGCAGAGCCATGAGCAGCCGGCGCCGATATGGCGAGCAGCCCCGCTCAGTGGCCGGCCGCCACTTCATCCAGACCCAGGTGCGCACTGACGTCTACCTCCGGGTCCGCGAGGTGATGGAGCGCCACAACCTCTCGGCCAGCGGAGCGGTGCACCACCTGCTGCGTGAGCGATTTGGTTTGCCGCCCCTTCCCCCGTTCGATCAACAGCCCATTTCCACCGTTCACCCCGATTCAACCCATGGCTAAGGACATTTTTCGCAGCCCCCTCGCCGAAGTGCGCTGGGCCCACTTGATCACCCCCAGGCACCAACTCGACAAGAGCAAACCCAAAGCCTGGACGGCCGATCTGCTACTCCCCAACAACGACGAGAAGGCCCAATCCTTCCTACTGGCGATGGAGGACCAGTTCATCGCTCTACACGGCAGCCGCAAGCGCCGGGCAGAGAAGGGCTTCCCCTGGAAGGCGGATAAGGAGAAGCCCAACGAGCTCACCGTGCTGCGCTTCAAGATTCCGCAGTTCCAGCGGCGCGATGGATCTCTATCCGAGGGGCCGCGAATCGTTGATGCCAGGAAGCAACCCTGGGATGGTGCCGCCATTGGCAACGGCTCGAAGGTCATCGTCGCCTTCGACATCTACGACTGGGACGGGGAAAACGGCTGCGGGATGACCTTCCAGCCGCGTGCCGTTCAGGTCGTGGAGTTCGTGCCCTACGAGCAGGTCGACCCCACCGACGGCTTCGATGAGCTCGATGGATACACGACGGGTAGTGCCGCGGAGACCGGAAGCAGTACGGGGTGGGCTGTTGATGACGACGACGAGGCCCCCTTCTGATGGCCTCGCCACACGTTCGTAGCAATGGGGCCACCGGGCCCCGTCCCAAGTTGCCTGCCTTCTGCCGGAGCCGCCGGCCGGTCGTCATGGTCACGGCCAGCAGCATCGCCAACTTGCGCCTGCTGGTCTTGCTGGGGTTGCTGTTTCAGCTCAGCACCCTGCTGCTGGTGATCACTGGGCCCGTGCCACCGCGGTTGGCGCCGGCCACCGTCACCAGCCTCTCCTGCTTCGATCCCAACCCCGATCCCAGCTCCGCCCTCAACGGGCCTGTCACCTCCTCACCGATTTCAGACCGATGAACAACAACACGTCTTCCCTCGTGCCCTTTGAGTATGAGGGCCGCCAGATCCGGGTCATCAGCGATGAACTGGGTGATCCTTGGTTTGTTGCTGCCGATCTTCTCGCCTCGCTCGCCCTCGACCGCAAGGCCTTGGAGCGGCTTGATGACGACGAGAAGGGTGTGAGTTCAATTCACACCCCTGGTGGCGAGCAGGTCATGACGATCGTGAATGAGCCAGGGATGTACAACCTGGTACTGGGCAGCCGCAAGAAGGAGGCGCACAGCTTCAAGCGCTGGGTCACTCACGAGGTGCTGCCGACAATCCGTCGGGCCGGGACCTACAGCGTGACTGGTACCGTCCCCACTCCGGCAGCTTTGCCCTCAGAGAAGCAGGACAGCGTCGGCGCTCTTCTGCTGATCGGTCAAGCCATTGCCCGGCTGCCCGGCGTGAAGGCCGGGATCGCTATGGCTGCCACCCTCAACTGCATCCAGGAAAACACCGGCCTGGCAGTTGAGACCCTGCGCCGTGCCTTGCCGGCTGCCGATGAGCCCATCTGTTCGCTGAATGCCACTCAGCTGGGTCGGAAGGTGGGCATGTCGGCCCGGGTGATGAACCAGCATCTGGCGGCATGCGGTTTGCAGAGCCGTAATGCCCGTGACGAGTGGGAGCTGACGCAACGGGGGCAGGAATGGGCCGAAGCCATGCCCTACTGCCGGCATGGCCACAGCGGGTACCAGATCCTCTGGAATCCCGCCGTGGTCAGCGTGCTCCGGGAGCTGGCCTGATGGACAACCCGACGACGCCACCCCCATCTGGGCGGCACCGGGTCTGGGTGACGACAGCAGAAGCCTGCACAGCGCTGGGCATGAGCCGCGAGACCCTCCGCCAGCTGCGGCTGCGGGGGGTGCTCACCCCGGGCAAGCACTACCGCCGCTGGGGCTGCACCCAGGGCCGGGGGCCGCTCCAGTGGCACTTAGAGAACGCGGAGGCTACCATCACCGGCTGGAGCAGGAGACATCTGCAGAGGTGATTGCTTCAAGTCGGATGGAGGCAGAGTTGTGTATAAAATTTTCGTGTAAGGTCCAGGTTGGTTCCTGACACGGTCCAAACCCTAGAAACGTTCCAGAATGCAGGCAGGCACTTCCAGTAGGCACTTCGCCGTTGGGGCAACACCCTGGCAGTGCTGGTTACGGCCTATTGCTTTCGTCCCGCCGGCCTGCGAGAAGTTACTCCGTTGGAAGCATCGTGTAGGTAGCGTTACAGTTGCTGATTAAGGTGTGTAAATGGACAACGAGCGGCACAGGAAGGTGCAGTGCAGATTCCAAGGAGCGGACCAGCGGTCGGCGGTGCACTCCATCGTGATCCAGAGAAGTGTTCTGAAGGTGGAGATCGTTCAGCAGGGCCCCACCACCTTTCTCCTTAGCTGTAGCGATCTTGAGCCGCCCATGAAGCTGTTGTGCCACATAGACGAAGCCGGGGACCGCCTTTTCATTCGCGCACCTTGCGGGGATGTGTTGGGGGTGACTTGGTTCAGTGTGTGGGAGCGGCTCACGCCGGAGAACCAACTGGCCCACGTGGTCAGCTGTGTGGCGATGCCCTGTCTGTAGGGCGATGGCGCATGTCGGCAGCGACAACGGTGCGCCGTCCGCTGTACGTCTGCAGAGGAATTCCGTCATGGACAAGGTTGTGATCGAACAGGACCATCAGACCTGGTTCGGCAAGAATGCGGACGGGCTCTGGAGCCAAAAAGCCGAAGGATCCCTCACCTCCCACCGGCGCGTCGGGGCCCGATACCACGAACACGGCTGAGCAAGCGCACAAATGTTGGTGCCACATAGGCGATGTCGGCGAGCGTGGGTCTGCTGTCATGCTGGTGACCGCCCACATCCGGAATACTTCGCAAGGTATGCCCCTTGCTCGGGTGGCAAAGTCCTCGAACTCTCGCTTGAGCCACTGGAGTGATGCCTCATTCTCGAGGTGCAACCCCTGGTGCGTCATTCGTTCGCCAGCTGGGGGCTCGATGGCTGCTATAAAAGATTGTAGACTTGCCAGAACCTTTTCGTCTACCGTTGGCCGCTGAATGTATAAAGAGAGTGGAGGCGGAAGCATTAAAATCACCATGGTGGGGCACGCGACCGTTGTCGTGGAGTCTTGTGGTAAGCGGATCTTGATGGATCCAGTCTTGTTCGATCCGCATCAAGAGGGCTTGTTCGCGATTTGCCCTTCTAGAGAGGTGGATACCTCTGCGTTGCCCGCTCTTGACGCCATCGTTATCTCGCACCGACACCTAGACCACTTCGATGTGCACTCGTTGGCTGTGCTGCCAAGAGATCTTCTTGTAATATGCCCAGAAGACCCTCTTATTATATCCGCGCTGGAGCAGCTGGGCTTCGAGGATCTTGAACCGGTGCACGATTGGAGCACGGTCCCCATCGGTCCTCTGACGCTATTGATGACCCCGTCCAAGTGTCCTGTCCCGGAGTTCGGGATCCTTGTTGCCGGGCCCGAGGGGACGTTGTGGAACCAAGTGGACACCATCGTCAGCATGGAGACAGTCAAACAGGCTCGGGCCTGGGCTGGTGGCGTCGACCTGTTGATGTGCGGCTGGCAGCCGATGCTGGAGTCGGCGTACCTCTGGAACCGGTCCATCTCTTTTCCTGCGGAGGAGTACGCGCGGCTGCTCTCTGTGGCACGAAAGGTCGATCCCTCCGCAATTGTGCCCGCAAGCTGTGGGTTTAGATACCTGGCACCTGCCGAGCACTTGAACCGGGTGGTTTTCCCCGTGACCCACGAGCGCTTTGTGGCGGATGTGTCGACGCTCATGCCCCACCTTGCTGGCAAGGTCCACCCGTTGTTTCCGGGAGATTCCATAACCATGGGCGCGAACGGCACCCATGTTGTGGAGCGTCAGGAGGCCAACTGGGTTCGGATGAAGGTGGACGATCGGAGTCGTTTGGACTTCATGCCCAACCAGGTCGATCGCATCTTGAGAGCAGGGGATCCTCCAGATGATGAATCCGACGAGTCTTGGATCCGTGAACTGTTGCAAGGGCCCTTCCAGGAGTTCCTGCAACATCGCGCCGCCTCTACCCTGCTGCCAATGCTCGAGTGGGGGGTTGTCTACCAGCTCCGCATCCACCTGCAGGGCGGCACAATGTTCTTTCACGCCGATTTTGGAAGTTCCAAGATAACGGTGGAACGCGGCCGCGAACCACGCGCGACCTACACGACGGATATCGAGGCCGGCGCGCTGAAGCGGCTGGTGGATGGCCAGACTACGTGGGGCGCGGTCATTCTCGGCGGCGAGTACCGAGTGCTCCAGACCGTCATGTCGTTCGAGGAGGGCCAAGCTGCCCTGCCGAATCCCGAGGTGCTAGGGGATCCGCTGTGGCACTTCTTCCCGCATGAGCCGCTGCTCCAAAGACATGTCGATCGCGAGGTCAAACGCTGGGGGTCCACAAGCGCCGACGCTCCATCAGCGTGAACCCGGCGCGTCGCGCGACCGCGGCTGAGGCCTTGTTCTGTGCCTCCACGAGGTAGGTAGAGACTCGACCTTGCCGGGCCATGTGGTCGGCCACAGCCCGGACCAACATGACAGCGAGCCCCTTACCTCGAGCGAACTCCGTGACGAACAGCTGCTGAAGGGCGCAAACATCGGGGAGCTGCACTATGGCGTCGACTACTCCGAGGAGCTCCCCGTTGCGAACCAGCCCGAAGAGGCGTGGGGGGAGCTCGGACGCTGGACCAATGGTCACAGCGACGTCTTCCGGCACCTCAAGCTGGGCTATGCGGGTTATGTCGAGAGGCTCCACCTCTCTGTTGATGGTCCCGCGATCACCAGCGCGTGACAGGTGGAGGTCCCAAGACCAGCCTCCTCCGTCGCTTCTGGAGTGCTCAAAGGACTCAGGAAACGAAGTGGGCTCGCCCAAGCCGAAGGCGTGGAGGTCTCTCATGGCAGCTTGGTCGGTGCCGACGATCCAGCAGTCCGGTACGAACTCCACTCTCAGTTCCCGAGGAGACAGCCTGACTGCGATGGCCTTGTCGCCCTGCATTACGACGTCCACCAAACCCGTCGGTTGTTGTTCTAGCAGGTATCTTGGGAACACTTCTGCCGGAGTGCGGCCAATTAGTGAGGATACCTCAGTGATAGTGCAGCGGCTAATCACATCTTCAGTCCGAGTGCCCGTAGCCGTTCCTGAGCGTACGGCCAGTAGATGACTTCTGAGGATGGATCCTGCTCAGCCTCAATCTTGGAGGCGAGTGCGAGCAAAAGCCGGCCATCGGCGATCACTGCAGTGCCATTCAGCCCCCGGTAGGCCAGGTAGCGATTAGGTCCTTCGGGTCGCAGATACAAGGTTTCTTTGCCCAAACGCAGCTTGATGAATCGGCTCATCGGTGAAGGTGGCAGTTGGTGTCGGATCCGCGTATGGATCGTGTTCGATTTGCTGCTGATGCGCGGCAGCCACCACCGCATACGGTGATGGGACAGCTGCTGCAGCTGCCTTCGAGATCGACCTTTCGGAGACCTCTTAGCTCTTGAAAGACCTGACTGCTCTCCCATATCTCGGCAAGGCTGGACTGGCGAACGCTTCCCGCACGCAGGAGCGCAAAATCTCGCATCAGCTCGCAACCAAAGACGTCGCCGTTCTCGAACACGGTCATCTGGGTGCGGCCGGCCGCGCAGCCGAGATCTCCATCGCCTTGCAGAGCCTGGGGTGGGATACCCCAGACGGAATGGAGCGCATCCAGTCGGCCGGCGGCAGTGAGGGGGGCGACCATCTCGTAGGGAGCGGGGTCTTCGTGAGGCGGCAGTACCGATACCTTCAGCCCGATCTTGCCCGCTTCGATGTAAGAGGTGAGCTCGAGAAATGCGTGTTCCCATGCTTCCCAGCTTGGGAATTCGCCACCTTCCCGGGCACGTCCTGAGAAGTTGAGGAGGATGAGGTTCACGCTGTTGAACCCCAGCGTGTCCAGGATCCGGACTGTCTCCACCACATGGGGGCACGTGGTTGCCGTCACCGTCAACATGGCGGTGTAGGGAAGACCCGCGGCGCGCAGCCCTTCGAGGTTGGTCATCAACTTGGCCCATGAACCAGGCACCCCCCGACTCTTGTCGTGTATGTCGGCATTAGGGCCGTCGACGCTGATAGCGACGGAGTTCACCCCGCTTGCCTTGATCTCGTGGGATAAGTGGGGTGTAAGGAGCACCCCATTTGTGAGAATGATCGACTCAAAGTCGTGTAGTGAGACCATATGCAGAATCTGACGGAAATCGGGACGGGCGAGCGGCTCACCACCAGCTAGACGTACCAAGAACACACCCATCTCGTCGATCTGGTCGAAGAGTTGAGAGAGCTCATCGAGAGTGAGTTCGCTAGTCTGCTTGGAGTGACTGAAGGGCGTTGCTGAACAAAAGGAGCATTTGAGATTGCAGATATTTGTCAGGTTTATATCGATGGATATCGGAGCGGTGAGCGAGAGCATCAGGTCTCTCCTTCGTCTGAAGAAGCGAGATCTTGCCTGCCCCAGTTTTTCATAACAACGGTCATATCAGAGGGCTCTCCATCGTCATCGGCGAGATGCTGGCGCCCCCAGTTCTTCATGACCACCACAGACGACGAGCCAGGCTCGGCCAGGTCTTGCCTGCCCCAGTTCTTCATCACCACCTGGGTGTCGATGTCCGCCAGGTCCTCGTCGGGTCCCACGGGCAGCTGGCGCCCCCAGTTCTTCATCACGACGGCCACGTCAGGCTCCTTGTCGGGTCCCGCGGGCAGCTGGCGCCCCCAGTTCTTCATCACGACGGCCGCGTCAGGGTCCTTGTCGGGTCCCGCGGGCAGCTGGCGCCCCCAGTTCTTCATCACGACGGCCACGCCAGGGTCCTCCTCGGCCTCCGCCAGGTGCTGGCGCCCCCAGTTCTTCAAGATGACAGCGATGTTGCCGCCTAGTCTGTCCCCATCGGAGGACCCGGCTGCCAACGAGCGGAAGACCATCCAGCGAAGCCGATCTGCTTCGGACATGGTGCATATGAGCTCGTCGATTCTGGCGACATCGGCGAGTGAATCGAGGGCATTCTGATCGAGCTCTCCTTGGGCCAAGCTCATTGCCAGGCGGTTTAACAGGTTGGCAACTTCATCAGGCTTCATAAAAGCTTCCAGCGTTGTCCGGACACAGGCATTATATTACAGTTTCCGCCCATGAAGCTCAAACGCCTCCCGGGTAGCATTGCCATCGTCGACGAGGCTCTGCCACAGGAGCTGTGTCGGCGCCTCATTGCTTTATTTCTGGTTTCTGGCGAGGGTATTTCTGGGAGGACTGAGTTTGGGGTCCACCCGATAAAGCGCTCAATTGACTGGGACATCGAGGCCTCCAAGAATGCCTCGGTCATGGGACCGGTGCAGTCGCTTGAGTCGTGCCTAGAGCGCGCATATGAGATCGCCTTGGACGATCGACACTTCCCCCTAAATTTGCTCACATCGCACTACTTGCTCAAGCGCACGGCGTTCGTCCTGCAGTGCTACACGGACGCCTCGCACGGCTTTGATTGGCATGTCGACAGCACACCGCCGGACAATCGGGTGCTGGCTGGCATTGCCTATCTGAACTCGGTGGAGGTGGGGGGCGAGACCCAGTTCAGGGGAGCTGACGCCGTTGCTGCTGTCGAAGGTCGCGTCCTGCTATTCCCGCCGTTCTGGACTCATGTGCACCGAGGGTGCCCTCCAATCTCGGGCCCGAAGTATGTGATCACATGGTTCGTTGAAGCCTATCCAGATGCTGCTCTTTGAGTTGCACGAGCAGGCTGGCCATGATGCTGGGTTTGAACGTTCTCTCGGTTGTTCCGTCGTTAGGAACACACTACGCCGAGGCATGGATGGCCATCCCAGACTCCATTCTGTTGGAAAGCACCGACAAAAATGTGTGGCGTGAAGGAGCCACCTCGCATGCCTGGTCCTCTCAAAGGCCTCGCCCGCGGCGGTGAACTGCATCCTGTGAGACTGCACTTTGACCGGTGCAACACCATCTATCTGAACTGCAGCCAACTTGCCAGCTGCGATGGGCGGATGATGCAAGCTGCGGCTGCCTTCTGGATGAGGTCAGCACTGGGAGAGACCAACAATCCGATGCAGGCATGGCCATGATTTGACCCTCATAATAGAATCTATGCGATCAGCTTTCACTACTCCCTCCAGGGTCTGCAAAGGGAAGCCGAACACAGAGGGCTAAAATGTTGACCCGCAGCAGCTCCTGCCCATCCGCAAGCCGGGAATCGGCGACGCGGCCCAACTCCAGGTCTTCCATGAGATTCATCAGCGCCTCCTAGTCGCCTGACGGTACGTAGTTGAGGGCCATTTCGTTACGGTTGCGAACTGAGACCGCCATCCCTTCACCGGCATCACGGTGGCCGTGGGTTTCTTCTTGTGTTCAGGAATGCCCACGTCGGTCTCGGTCAGTAAACGGTGCGCCAACAGCGGGTCAGACCAAAATGAGACCTAAAACCGTCTAATAACATCTCGCGGAACAGTTCGGTCCCATCCATTTCTTCCATAACGGATCAGGACGGCCAAGGCTGCCGCCGATGGGTAGGAGACAGGTCGGACCCTGGGGTGGAGATTAGGCCACCTTCACGGCTGACGCAGTCTCCAGCCTGCGCGCTGCCTTGGCGAACGCGTCATCCACCACTTCGTCCCCACACCAGCGGCTGTAGGCCGCTAAGTGGGTCTCGACGGAATGACCCATGGCAGCAGCTACCACCTTGGGCGGCAATTCACAGATGATGTGAGCGCGGTGGGCATAGCCGTGCCTACAGGAATAGAGCACGAGTTTCTCGCCTTGCTCCTCATACTCCCGCCGGAGCTGTTGCCAGAGAATCCGGCGACGCATGTAGGTGCCAAGGTCTTCAGCTCCATGGCCCGGCCGCATCGGTGGCATGAGCTCGGGTCGAAATGCTTTCTCGAGCTGCCAGGCCTGCGCCCAGTCGTCGCAGGGCAACAGTCGCAGCATCCTGGATCGGGTTCGGCCCCGACTGGAAACCTTCTGGTAGGTCGTCCAGAGCTGCCCCTTCCGACTCTCCAAGTGCTGCAGTTCCTCTGGCCGGAGGCCGTAGGCAGCAATCAGCTGAAACGCCAATCGCCAACGCGGATCAGGAATGGCCTCCACCAAACCGAGCACATGGCTAACATCAATGGGTGTTGTAATCCCTCGTTCATCACGCTTGCGGCCAACATAAACAGAGAGATCAAGAGGCGGTGCCCAGGATGTCGGCAGACGTTCCGAATCGACGCACCAGCGCAAAAGAGCAGCTGTGAATTGAACCTGTAGCTGACGACCACGCGATCCAGACCTGTCCTTCCAAGAGTCAATCACGCTCTCCAGCAGTTGCTTTGATGAGATGGGTCGTCGCTTGCCTCCAACCGCATCCAGAATCACGACCATACGCCGCCAGTAGATTTCATCCCAAGTGCTCTGCTTGATCGCTCCACTACTGAGCTTGTGCTCCTTGAATGCTTGTATCAGCTGCGGCCAATTAATAGCCTCGCTGACCGTAGTCCCCACGAGACTTGTCTCCTCTGAAGGGATTCGCGCGTGCGTTTCAATGGCTAAATCAAGGGGCACGCCATCGCTGAAATCGGCATGGATGGCAAGAACTGCTGCATGGATGGTCTGCCGCTCCGAAGCAGCCCAGGCCAATGGCAAAACCCGCTGCTGGCGAGCACCACCGGCGGCAGACGCGGAAACGTTCAGCAAAACCCGCCCACGCATCTCCGAAACCGTCCAGCCACTGCGAGGCCCCAGATCTGACGTGAGCGACAAGCGCAGGGCTGCGACCCAGCCACGGTCCTTGGCTTGTCGGGCTGGTCGAGGGGCGGTGGTGGGCTTCGGCACGGCTCCAGGAAATCAGGCACGCACGACACCCCTTGCAAGAGAATGTGCAAGAGAATCGCCTTCCAAGCTTGGCACGCGCCGCCATAGCCCGCCATCGACTGGCAGGACAAAAGCCAGTAACAGCAATGGTTTTGAGCATCAAACCCAGTCATTGCAGCCGGTCTGAGGGACCCGATTTCAAGGGCTTTGGGAGCACTAGGTCGCAGGTTCGAATCCTGTCGCCCCGACTGACTTTTTAAGGATCGAGCAAGGGGGATGGGAGAGATTTGGGGAGAGATTCCCTCTCTCGTCCGCTCCGCATGGCCTTCCCTGTCCGAGGTGGGAGAGGCTCTCTCCCATTCGCCATCAGACTGAAAGCTCAGCTGCAGCCCCATCGACTCACGGCCTTCAGGATTGAAGTGCCGATCCTCCAAGGGCTCTGAGGTCGTGTCCAGCCGACTGATCATTTCCGACAACCGCGAGGACCCGGGCAACCCGCTGGTGCTCGATGGTGAGGCCATTGACGCAGCGGCACAGGACCCACCGGCGATCGGGAAGCTGATGGTTGATCAGGTCTGGGCAGAGGGCGCGGATCCCACCGGCGGGGGCCTGTGCTACGAACGCAACACCAATCAGCATCGGCGGCTGCAGGCTTTCGAGACAGGCAGCGAGAACTTCATGACCGGCGGCTGGGTTCGGGTGCTGGCCACCGCCGAGCAGGTGCGCAAGGAGCGTCCTGGCATGGAGCGTGCTGCCAAGGCGGGCCTGGTGAGGATCCATGGCACCCACCGGGGCGTGCTGCTGGTGGAGTTCCTGGACGTTCCCTGGGGCTGAGCAACCGCCGCAGGGCGCCGGTCGGCAGCGGCCGTCCTTCAGCGTGCCACGGCTACGCCGTGGCGTGCATCGGCCAGCCGCCGCCGCCCTCCGCTCCGGGGCCGGTGTGGGGGTGGCGGGCATGGCTGTCCTCCCGCGGCTGCGGTAGCGGAGCCGCTTCCAGCCGGTAGGGGTTGGGGCGAGGCCCCAAGTTTCCTCGCGCGGCTGCGCGGCCGGTTGGGCATCCAGGTCTGAATCTGGCGGGTCTGCTTATCAGCTTTCCGATCCATCAGCGCATGGCTTTGCTTTGCGTAGATCCATTGCCCCGCAGCCGCTCTGCCCGCTGCTCAGTGCGTTTGTACTGGTAGAATAAGAGCTGCGCCAAAGGCCACGAGCCCATCGCCTGCGGCAACAAAATCCTCGGACAACTTGCCCCGTTCGTTTGCTCTGTAGCTCATGAGCTTGTCCTCTGCTGCAGTGGCCCAGGCCGCTGCATTGCCTCTCCCTGATCTCCTGCCGCCGCCGGTGCTGGCGCATCGCTCGGTCGTCATCGTCGCCGCTGGTGGCCGTGATCTCGTCTGGCCCCAGGAGCGCATCGCCTCCGCCCTGCTCCAGCGCAGCGGTGGCCGGCCTGTCCATCTGCTGCTGCATGGCGGGGCCCGTGGCGCAGATCGCTCCATCGGCCGTGCCGCCCAGCAGCTCGGCTGGCGGGTCCAAGCCCTCGCCGCTGATTGGCGCCGTCATGGCCGTGCTGCCGGGCCGATCCGCAATCGCCTCCTGCTGGAGCAGGCCCTGGTGGAGGCCCAGGCCCACACCTGCCCGGCGTTCAGCGCCTCGGTGCTGGTGATCGCCTTTCCCGGTGGGGCAGGCACGGCCTCGCTGGTGCAGCAGGCCCGCCGCTGCTCCTCCCGTTCGCCGGTGCCGGTGGTGGTGATGGAAGTGCCGCCGCCCTTCTCGCCGGAGCCCCTCGGCGCCTGAGGCGCACCGCTGCCCCGTTCTTCTCGTCCTCCTCCTTCTCGCACGTTCAAGCCATGTCCGTTCTCACCACCCCCATCGCGCCTCTCACCCCGGCTATCCCTCAGGCCGCCGGGCCTTCCTGCTCCCTGCAGCGTTCCGGCTCGCTCTGGCAGCTGGGCATCGAGGCCCAGGAGCTCACCACCGCCATCGGCCAGCTCGCCGAGCAGCTGGAAACCGATGACGACGACAGTCGCGCCCAGGCCCTCGGCGAGCTCGAGGCTGCCCTGCTTGCAGAAGAGGGCAACAAGGCCGCCCTTGCGGCCAAGGCCGATGCCACCTGCTGGGTGATCGAGCACCTGCGCGGCCAGGCCGCCTACCGCCAGCAGCAGGCCAAGCGGCTCACCGAGCTGGCCCGCTCCGACGCCGGCCGGGCCGATGCCCTGGAGGACTCCCTGGTCCTGGTCCTCACGCGGCTGCAGCCCACGGCCACCCGCTTCTCGTTCCCCAACCACGAGCTCAGCAGCCGCAAGTCGCAGGCGGTCGAGATCGAAAGCGAGGCCCTGCTCGATCCCGAGTGGCTCTGCGTCAAAACCACCTTCTCGGCCGACAAGACCGCCATCAAGGCGGCTCTCAAGGCAGGCCAGCAGATCACCGGCGCCCAGCTGATCTCCCGCCGCTCCTGGCGCATCCACTGACGGCCATAGGCCGTAGGGGCCATAGGCCCCCGGCATGTGGGGTTCCGGTGGTGCAGCCGGGCCCCTTCTCCTTCCTCCTCACACCATTGCGTCCACCGTCATGACCGTCGCCGCTCCTTCCACCAACGGGGCCAGCACCACCAGCCGGCCCGCTGCTCCTCGTCCTGTCCAGAGGCCTCCCTCAGCCCTGGAGCTGATCCGCTCCGTCGATCGCGCCGTGGAGACTCCAGCGCCAGAGCCTGCAACAGCCTCGGCACCGGAAGCCCCCCAGGCTCCGCCTGCCGGCTTCTCCCCCGAACAGCTCGCCGCTCTTTCCGCCCCCCTCGATCGGGCCAACGTCCGCCAGCGGGAGCAGGGCCGATCGAAGGTCCACTACCTCGAAGGCTGGCAGGTGATCGCGGAAGCGAACCGCATCTTTGGTTTCGATGGCTGGCAGCGCCAGACCATCGCCGTCCGCTGCGTCGCCCAGGCCGAACGCTTGATCGGTGCCAGAGGCACGAGCCGAGATCAGAAGTCGGGCTGGGGCGTCACCTACACCGCCCGTGTGCGCGTCACCGTCACCGCTGGAGGCCTGGCACCCCTGGTTCGGGAGGGCAGCGGCGCCGGCCACGGCATCGACGTTGACCTGGGCCAGGCCCATGAATCCGCCCTCAAGGAAGCCGAGACCGATGCCATGAAGCGGGCATTGATGACCTTCGGGAACCCGTTTGGACTGGCGCTCTACGACAAGCGCCAGCGGGAGGTGACCAGCTCAGCGGCACCAGAACGCCCAATGGCTCACCCGCGGCAGGGCCAGCCAGCTCCCCAGCACCAGGCAAGGGCATCGACACCGGCAGAGCCCCCGGCTCAGGCTGCTGTCCCTGCAGCCCAGCAGGATCCGGGGCTGCTCCCCCTCGATGCGGCCACGATCCGCACGCTGCACGGCGCCATCCGCCAGCTCCCTCGCCCCCTGCTGGAGGCCCTCACCCAGGGCTTCCGCAAGCGCTTCTCCATCCCTGAGGAGGCCACGACGATCGCTGATCGGATCCTGCAGAAGCGACACCACGACTGGATCGAGGCGTTTTTAGTGCAGCACCAGGCTGGTCATCAGCCCGGTTGAGGTCGTCGGTCGCAACCAGCCCGCAGCTGCATCACGACATCGTCTGTGGCTGCGGGACGCATTCCATTTCAGATCGGCCAGCCATCCTCAAGGAGGTCAACATCCGGGTCGTTGTATCTCTCGACGGCGCCAAGCCAGTCCGGCAGCTCGTCCTTGATCTGCTGTTTCAGCGTGGCAAGCTCCTCAGGCTTGACCAACCCTCGTTCAGCCATGAAGGCATAGAACTTCTTGAGGCTGGCGGCATTGGCCTTGACGGTTGTCTTGTTGGACCACATCGCCTTGTGGATAAACCAGTCGCCAAGAAACTCTCCGACGTAGCAAATCCCATCAGCAGCCGTCAGCGTATCTGCGTAGAGAAGGAAGTGATTCAGGTAAAAGTCGAGGTTGCTGAAATGGCTTCTGATTGTTGTCTCGCCAAGGCCAGCCTTTTTGAGCCAACGCCTGAAGTCACCGAGCAGAGCAGCATTCTCCTGGCGGAGCTGTTGACACCGGCTGTCGTAATCCGATTCATCGTCGAGCATGAGAGGTCGCTCACCGGTGCTGGCCATGCCGATGCCGGTCGCATCGGCCCTGGTGTTCCACTCATGCTGCCTGCAACCATGGCCCGGTGGCACCGCGGGGAGGCATGAACAAGCCGATCGCTGGCCAGTCCTCCGGAATGCCGGATAACGCCGCCCAACCCACCGAGGTGCTGGCCGGCTCGATCGAGCGGGTCACCTTCCACAACGCCGAGAACGGCTTCTGCGTCCTGCGCATCAAGGCGCGTGGCCACCGCGACCTGGTGACGGTGGTGGGCCACGCCGCTGAGATCAGCGCCGGCGAGTGGGTCACCGTCAGTGGTACCTGGGTGAACAGCAGGGAGCACGGCCAGCAGTTCAGGGCGGCCTTCCTGCGCTCCTCACCCCCTACCACCGCCGAGGGGATCGAGAAGTACCTGGGCTCTGGAATGATCCGCGGCATCGGGCCGATCTACGCCAGCAAGCTGGTGGCCGCCTTTGGGGCGGAGGTGTTCGAGGTGATCGAGCAGGCCCCCGAACGCCTGCGGGAGGTGCCGGGCATCGGCCAGGTGCGGGCCAGCCGCATCGCTCAGGCCTGGGCTGATCAGAAGGTGGTGCGCGAAATCATGGTGTTCCTGCACAGCCATGGCGTTGGCACCGCCCGAGCGGTGCGGATCTTCAAGACGTATGGCAATGACGCCGTGCAGGTGATGGCGGAGAACCCCTACCGCCTGGCGCGCGACATCCGCGGCATCGGCTTCCGCACCGCCGATGCCATCGCCGCCCGGCTGGGCATCGAGCCCACCGCCACGATCCGTCTGCGGGCGGGCATCAACTACGCACTGCTGGAGGCCAGCGGCGAGGGGCACTGCGGCCTGCCAACGGCGGAGCTGCTCAAGCTGGCGGGCGAGCTGCTGGCGGTGGAGCGACCAGGGGCGGATCCAACCGATACCTCCGCCGCCAGCCGCCGCGAACCCCTCGAACCCGCCCTGATCCAAACCGCCCTCGACCTGGAACTCAGCGAGGGCTCGGTGGTGGCCGACACCCTGGCGGGCGAGCCCGCCATCTTCCTGGCCCACCTGCACCGCGACGAACGCCGCATCGCTGAATCCCTGCAGGAGCTGGCGTTGGGAACACCGCCCTGGGGCGCCATCGATGCGGCCAAGGCGATCGGCTGGGTGGAGCAGCGCCTGGGCCTGCAGCTCGCCGCCAGCCAGAAGCAGGCGGTGGAGCTGGCCCTGGCCTGCAAGCTGCTGGTGATCACCGGCGGGCCGGGGGTGGGCAAGACCACCCTGATCAACGCCATCCTGCAGATCCTGGCGGCCAAGAAGCTGCGCATCCAGCTCTGCGCCCCCACCGGCCGGGCCGCCAAGCGCATGAGCGAAGCCACCGGCCTGGAGGCCAAAACCATCCACCGGCTGCTGGAGTTCGACCCGGCCAGCTATGGCTTCCGGCGCAATGCCGAACTGCCGCTGGAGTGCGACCTGCTGGTGGTCGACGAAACCTCGATGGTGGATGTGCCGCTGATGGCCGCGCTGCTGGCGGCGGTTCCGCCAGAGGCGGCACTGTTGCTGGTGGGCGATGTCGACCAGCTGCCCTCGGTGGGGCCCGGCCAGGTGCTGGCTGATGCAATCGCCAGCGGCGCCCTGGCGGTGGCGCGCCTGACGGAGGTGTTCCGCCAGGCGGCCAGCAGCCGGATCATCACCACCGCCCATGCCATCAACGCCGGCACGATCCCCGACCTGCGCTCCCCACCCGAGGGCACGAGCAGCGACTTCTACTTCCTGCCGGCCGAAACACCTGAGCAGGCGGTGAGCCTGATCCTCAAGGTAGTGGGCGAGCGCATCCCCGCCCGCTTTGGCTTTGATCCGGTGGGCGAGGTGCAGGTGCTCTGCCCGATGGCCCGCGGCGGCTGCGGCTCCCGCTCGCTGAACATCGAGCTGCAGCAGCTGCTCAACCCCGATCCCACCGAGCAGGTGGAGCGTTTCGGGTGGCGGTTTGCGCCCGGCGACAAGGTGATGCAGATCGCCAACGACTACGAGAAGGAGGTGTTCAACGGCGATGTCGGCACCATCGACGCCATCGACTCCGACAACAGTGAGCTGAGCGTGCTCTTTCCCACCAGCGAGGCGGGTACTGCGGGCAGCCGTGCAGTGGTCTACGGCTGGGGAGAGCTCGATCACCTGGTGCCCGCCTATGCCTGCACCATCCACAAGAGCCAAGGCAGCGAATACCCCGCCGTGGTGATCCCGCTGCTCACCCAGCACTACGCGATGCTGCAGCGCAATCTTGTGTACACGGGCCTCACCCGCGGCAAGCAGCTGGTGGTGCTGGTGGGCCAGAAGAAGGCCCTGGCCATGGCCGTGAAGAACCACCTGGGCCGCAGGCGTTACACCAAGCTGGCGGAGTGGTTGGCACCGGGACAGCGTTCAACGGACATGGATCGCAACCACGGCAGTTGACAAGGCCGGCAGGTCTGGCAATAAGAAGCTGTCGATCCAGCCAACTCCCTCATCATGCTGACCGGTGCTGATCTGCTCGCCAAAGTCAAGGAGCTGGGCGATGCCTCCAAGTCCGACCTGGTGCGCGGCTGTGGCTACGTCTCCACCAAGAAGGACGGCACGGAGCGCCTGAATTTCACTGCCTTCTATGAGGCCCTGCTGGAGGGAAAGGGCATGAACCTTGGTGCCGGCGGTGGCCGTGGCGGCAGGGGCCGACCGGGCCGGCAGCTCAGCTACGTCACCAAGGTGCAGTTCAACGGCAATCTGCTGGTCGGCAAGGCCTATACCGCCCAGCTGGGCCTGGAGCCCGGCGATGAGTTCGAGATCAAGCTGGGCCGCAAGCAGATCAAGCTCATCCCTCTTGGCGCTGCAGAAGAGGAGTGAACGACAGCTTGCTGCGCAGGGCGCCTGCGGTGCATGGCCCCCTCCGGGCAGCTGAACGAGACAATCAACTCCTCTCGCTGCTTGTCCCTGGCCGCGCCCACTACGCCCCTGCAGATCCGGCCCTACGAGGCAGGCGACTGGCCGGCGGTGTGGGCACTGCTGGAACCGGTGTTCCGAGCTGGTGAAACCTTCCCCCACGACCCGGCCATAAGCGAGGCCGAGGCCCAGCTGGCCTGGGTGGAGCAGAGCCAGGCGGTGATGGTGGCCGTGGATCCCGCCGGTGCTGTGGTGGGCACCTACTACCTGAGGCCCAACTCCCTCGCCCTCGGCGCCCATGTGGCCAATGCCGGCTACGTGGTGGCCGAGAACTGCCGGCGCCAGGGAATCGGCAGCCGGTTGTGCCAGCACTCGCTGCAGGCGGCGCGGCGGCTGGGGTTCCGGGCGATGCAGTTCAACCTGGTGGTGAGCACCAACACCGTGTCAAGCGACATCCGGAATTGGTCCTCCGGCGACACGAAATCTGGCCCACTCTGTGAGGCTGTAGCACCGGCTTGTTGACGCCGTGGCCGGCGTCGGTTGGTCTTGCTCATCAGTCGTTGGGAATGGGGGTGGAGGGGGAGGGGCGGGATGCTCATGGGCTCCCTTCCTCCCCGGTGGCGGGGATGGTCCTCACCGCACTGCTGCTCTTGATCAGACCGGAGCGGCGTTTCTCACGCAGGCGGTAGCTGTCGCCCCGCACGGTCAGCACATGGCTGTGGTGCAGCAGCCGATCGAGGATCGCGGTGGCGACGACCTGATCACCGAACACCTCGCCCCACTCCATGACGGGGCGGTTGGAGGTGATCAGCACGCTGCCGCGCTCGTAGCGACGGGAGATCAGCTGGAAGAACAGGTGGGCCGCATCGGGCTCCAGCGGCAGGTAGCCCAGCTCGTCAATGATCAGCAGCTTGCTCTTGCCGTACTGGCTCAGCCGGCTCTTCAGCGCCGTCTGGTTGTGGGCCCGGGCCAGGGTGGAGATCAGCTCCATCGCCGAGACGTACTGCACGGTGTAGCCCTTGCTCACCGCCTCACGCCCCAGGGCGACGGCCAGGTGGGTCTTGCCCACCCCCGGCGGACCCAGCAGCAGCAGGGTGTCGCCGTTGGCGACCCAGCGGCAGGTGGCGAGTTCCCGGATCTGGCCTGGATCGAGCGAGGGCTGGGCCTCGTACTCAAACCCCTCCAGCGTCCGCACGAACGGGAATTTGGCAATGCTCATCGCCATCGCGATTCGCCGCTGGTCCTTGCGGGCGATCTCCGCCGCGCACAGCCAGGCCAACGCCTCGCGCAGGTTCAGCTCCTTGCGGGCCGCCTCCTCGAGCAGGTTGTCGAGCTGGTCCCGGATCGCGGTCAATCGCAGGCGGGTGAGCATGTCATCGAGCTCCAGGGCGGAGACCGGCGGTGTCGTGACCATCAGCTCCTGACGACGATCTGGTTGACCGGTTTTGGCGGGACTCATGCCGCCACCTCCTCGCCCACCTCGGCGGCATAGACCGCCAGGGAGCGGGCCAGTTCTGAGCTGCGCACCACCGGTGCCCGCCGCCGCGTTCCGCCCCCACAGGGCGGGGACGTGGTGGAGGCGGGCCCAACGCAGAGCGCGCCATCGGCTGACGGCAGTGACCGTTCGGCCAAGTCCTGCTGCGGCGCTGGAACCAGCCCGTCCCAATGCCCCCGCAGCACGGAGCGATGACGACGATTGGCCGCCACGCGCCCATGCCGGGCAACAACCCGGCCGCCATGGCGGATCTGCACCTGCTGATCCCCCACCAGCACGCTCACCCGCTGCTTGAGCAGCGCCCAGGGCACGCTGTACCAGTTGCCCTCCACCTCGACGCAGGCGTCGTTGTGGACCACCCGCACCAGCTCCCGTTCCGCCAGGAACGACGGCTTATGGGGTAACGGCTGCAGGGCAGCGGCCTCCTCCCGCTGGAATCGCAGGAGCGGTTGTTCGCCGGTCGTTCCGTGGATGCGAACATCGGCCACCTCCCGGCTCCAGCGCTCCAGGTGCGCTTCCAGCGCCTCCCAGCTGGCGAACTCACGGCCGGCCACCGCATTGGTCTTGACGTAACCGACGCCGCGCTCGTCCTTTCCCTTGGTCCTGGCCCGGTAGGGCCGGCAGGCTTTGGGGAGGAACCCCCAGTAGCGGGCAAAGGCATCGAGCCGTTCGTTGAACACCAGCACCTGGCGAGCCGGATCGTGCTCCTTGACCAGGGCACGGGCGTTATCGAACAGCACCTCGGCCGGCACCCCCCGCCAGTGGCGGAAGGCCTCCTCCATCGCCAACAGCCAGTTGACCTGGCGCTCGTGCCGGTAGGCCCGCACCACCAGCCGCCGCGAGTACCCCAGGGTCAGCACGCACAGGTGCACCTTGGCCCTCTCGCCGGCGATGCGGGCGTAGGTCTCACCGAAATCGGCCTGCAGTTGCTTGCCCGGCGGCGTCTCAAACCGCACCGTTGCCAGGGCAGCGGCCCGCAGCTCCTGCCGCCAGGGCTCCACCGCCCGCTCCACGGTGCGCAGTGACACGGCGATGCCTTTCTCGCTGGCCAGCTCCTGGCGCACCACATCGGCATTGCCGTTGTGGGCCAGGAACCGCTCCTTGAGCCAGTCGTACTGACCATCGAGAACGCCGATCCGTCGGGGTTTGCCGTAGGCCTCCCAGCCGCCCTGCCGCCGGTACTTGCGGACGGTCTCAGGCGAGCAGCCCAGTTCCCTGGCGATCCGCCGCCGGCCCCAGCCAGCTGCGGTGAGGCCAAGGATCGCCTGGACATCCTCTGGGGTTTCCAACGCCGCATCCCGGGAGCTCTGCTCCAGAGGTGACAGCACCGCAGGCTGCGCACTGGCCCTGATCAGTGGCTCGCGGAGGGGGGCCAGATTTCGTGTCGCATCTGGGCCAGTTTTCGCTGTCGCCTGACACACCGCCGGCATCCGCTGCTGGCAGCGCAATGGCTTTCAGGTGGTGGGCACCCTGCCTGGGGCTTTTCGCCACCGGCAGCTGGGTTACGTGGACGCCCTGGTGATGTTCCAGGGACTGGTGGAGGGCCCAACCCCATGAAGGTGCTGCCACTGCGGCTGACACCGGGCGACGATCTGCGCCAGGCGCTGGAGACCTGGATGGGCGAACAACAGGAGCAGGCCGGCTGTCTGATCAGCGCCGTGGGGAGCCTGTCGGTGGCCCAGCTGCGCCTGGCGGGAGCAGCCGAGGCCACGGTGATCAACGGCGAGCTGGAGATCCTCAGCCTCTCCGGCACCCTCTCGCCCGATGGTGCCCACCTGCACATCGCCGTGGCCGACCGCAGGGGCACAGTGATCGGCGGCCACCTCTGCGCCGGCTCGCTGGTGCGCACCACCGCCGAGCTGGTGATTGGCCTGCTGCCGGACTGGCAGTTCAGCCGCGAACTGGATCCAGCCACCGGCTACCCCGAGCTGCGGATCACTCCTCAGGCTCGGAGCTGAGGGGCGGCAGCCGCCGTTCCACCTGCAGAAACACCAGCCAGGCCACTCCGGCGCTGATGCCGCCGGTCCAGTCGTTGCGCAGCAGCTCCACGATCGACACCGTGCTGGCGCCGATGCGCAGGCCGCGCAGCAGAAAGCGCCCCAGCTTCTCCAGCGACTCCCGGTTCACCGTCATCAGCTGGGACCAGCGCAGAGGAGTTTCAGGTTGGCGAAGCAGCCGGCGGCAGCAACCGCTCGATCGCTTCCGGGGCCACGCCCACCTGCTGAGCAATCAGCAGCACCAGTTGCTCCAAACGAACGAGGCGTTGCTCCAGGGCCTGGAGCTCAGCAGTGCCGGCCTTGCTGCTCGTGCCACCCGTGCCCTTCCCACCTGAGTGAGGTTTGGGCTTGGGAGGGGGCAGCAGGGACTGGGGTGGCGGGCCGTTGGGATCGGCCAGCAGCAGGCCCACCATCACGTCCTTATTGGCGCGCTTGGCCACCTTGATGCCCCTCTGCGCGCAGAGCTCCTGCAGGGTGTCGTTTTTCAAGGCCCGCAGCTCCGCTTCCGTGGCGGGCGCGCCGCCCTCGGGCTGGATCAGGGCGCGGGGTTCCTCGACCGCGGTGGCGCCATCGCCCAGCTCCTCCGCCAGACCGCGATAGAGCCGGGCATCGGCCTGGGCCAGCTCACGCAGGGCGGAGCGCATGGTGTCGGCGATCTCACCCATGGTCATCGGCTCCTTTGGCTTGATCCTGGGGCTGCGGCTGGGGCTGCGACTGGTTGGGTGGCTGCAGCTGGGGGGTTGTGGGCTCAGCCGGCTTTGGGGGCTGGCTCCCGTTCAGGCTGACGTCGATGGGCCCAGGCACACCGTCGCCAGGGGGTGGGGTTGTCGCAACTGCGGATCCGTGGCCGTTGCCACCTGGTGGGGGTGGCGGCGGCGTCAGCAGATCCTGGGACTTATTGATCAGCTCCTGCTGCTTCTGCTTGAGATCGCCGAGGCGGTCCTTGGTGCGGCCCCAGCGATTGATGAAATGAATCACGGCCCGCATCAGATCACCGAGATAGCCGCCGCCTTGAAAGGTATGGCGGCCTTTCTTGTACCTGCTGAAGCCATTCACCAGATCATCGCCGGCATCTTCAATGTCTCCCGCGATGGCCGTCACGATCTCCAGGAGCTCATAGAGTTCCTTGCGTTGGGGCAGGTCACGGCTGGCCAGGGCCGTGATCCGTTCCTTGAGGAGAGCGGTTTCATCCTTGGCCTTGTTGGCCAGGCGCCGGTGCTGGGCGCGGCTGCGCATCAAGCTGGAGTAGCAATTTCTCAGCTCCAGATAGGTGCTATTGAGCACCTCGCGTTCAAGCGGTTCCGGATCTGGTGGGAAATCAGAGGTTGGGGGCAGGAAGACCATGCCAGGCAGCACATCGGCGTCCATCTTCCGAATGCAGCTGCAAGGTGCGGCGATTCACAGGAGGCTGGATCTATGCGTGGGGTGAATAGTTCTGGCATCACCCCGCGTGACGACTGAGGCAAGAGGAGTGCGGAAGGAGCTGCAGATGCGCAGCAATCTTCACAATGTCGCTGGAATCGTCCGAGCAAAGCGGAATCAGTCCGCACAAGACCGCAGGCTCGCTCGCTGCCACGCTCTCCCCTGTTTCAGCTCAGCCGGGGTCTGCACCGTCAGCCAAGCCTGCTTCTGCTGGTCATTCGCAGGAGAAATGGTCCCAAACCGGGAGAGTGGGCTGAGGCTGTGCTCACTGACGCCTGCTCCACTCTCGCCATGCCCCAGATCGACCTGCTCCTTGCTGCTGAGCTTTTGGTGGTGCTGCTGCTCGTCGCCACCATGGATGCAAACTCCCCGCGGGCGGGGGTAGCGGAGCCAGAGCCGCCCGTGCAGTGGGCTGCCGAGACCGACCTGCATGCCCAACGCATCCTGCGGCTGGAGAGCCGCCGGACCACAGGCCTGGCTCCTCTGCGCTGAGGGCAGCAGCGATAGCGCTTCTCAGGAACTCGATGAACGAATGCGCTGCTGAGACACCTGCTGCCGCAGCAACGCCACGAAGCTCTCCCCCTCGCGCCGCATCAGCATCACCGGACAGGCCGACACGCCCCACCGTGATGTCGCCGCCTTCTTCCAGGATCGCTTCGATGTTGGGGTAAGCCATGGGATGGGTGGCGAGGTGATCTTGGGGCTGTCAGTCGGCTGGTTCTGAGAGCTGCAGCATCAACGTCGAGGCACTGAGCGGCGAGGGGCGAAATCCAAGCGAGCGGTAGAAGGCAGCCGCCTGCTCGTCGATCGCGTGCACCAGCAGGGCTCTGGCGCCGATCAGACGCCTGGCGGCAAGGCTGCGCCGCAGCGCATCGGCCACCAGGGCGCGGCCCAGGCCCTGGCCCTGATGGCGACGATCCACCGCCAGCCGGCCCAACACCACAACGGGAAGGGGGTCGGGCATGTTGCGTCGCAAGGCACCGGGCACCTCCGCCAGCACGATCGCCCCAGCCGACAGGCAGGCATAGGCGATCACGGCGTTGCCCTCATCTGGGCAGAGCACCACGGTGCGCGACACCCCTTGGCGCTCATTGGCCAGGGCCCGCTGCTGCAGCCAGCGGTTCAAGGCGGCGTTACCGCAGTCGAAGCCTTCCAGCTGATGCTGCGGGCCAAGGGGCTCAGGCGGGCGCATGCCAGGGCAGCGGCAGCTCGAGCAGACGGTCGATGCTGGCCTGATCCTGGGCGGCAGCGCCGGAATCCTCCAGATCCACCAGCAGGGCCGTGGTCTGCTCCGGCGTCAGAGAAAACAGCGTGCGATCGAGCAGCACATCCCGTGCTCGCTCCTGGCAGCTGCGCAGGATGAATTCGGTGCGGCTGATCCCTTCTGCCGCTGCGGCCTGATCAATCAGCTGGCGCTGCTCAGCCGAGGCCCGCAGCTGCAGCACCTGATCGCGCGCCATCACCCCACTCTCGTTGTCATGACATTGTAGTGCGCTCTTTTAGACCGGTTGGTACACCGCCAGGGCGGCCTGCAGCCGCTCCTGATGCTCCTGGCGCAGCTCCGGCGGGGCTTCAATGCGGATGCCGGCGCCGAAGGCAAACAGCCAGGTGCGCAGGTCGATGTCGGCCATAACGGTCCAGCTGGGTAGATCCAGCTCCACCGGATAGGGATGGCTGTCGGCTGGCGAACCAGGCTCCAGCACGTGCGGCGCCTTGGGGTGAAACCACCACGTATCGCCCGGCAGGGGCCGCGACAGGCGAGTGTGCTCGATCGGGTACCGCTGCAGCCCCTCGCGGATGAAGGCGAAGCACCAGCCCTGGCTGCAGAAGCGCAAGGTGCGCAGTTCCCGCTCGCGGCTGCGGCCGCGGGGGTGGCAGAGGCGTAGCTGGGCCGCCAGATCCTCACCGAAATAGATGCCGCCGCTGTGGTGCAGCAGGGTCTGCAGGCGAGCGAGGGCCTGCTGGTGGCTGTCATCGCTGCGGCGGGTGCCCCGTTCGCTGCGGCGAAGGGCGAGGCGATCCAGCCGCTCGCAGCGGATCAACCCCTCCTCCTGGCCGGGGCTGTCCTCCTCAAACACCAGATACCAGCCGATGGTGTGGAAGAGCAGCTGCAGCGGCCACACCCGAAACGTGCCGAGAGGACTGCCGGGAAAAGAGCCCACCGAGACATAGCGCTCCAGCTCGATGCGGCGCCGCTCCACGATCGCCGTCTCCAGCGCCTCGGCCTGCCGCTCGGCGGCCAGGGAATCGGGCCGCACCAGGGCGGTGCTCACAATCGAGCGGTTGGCGAAGGCCCGCACCGGGGTGGCGCCGTCCACGGCGATGCCTCCCCAGGCGAGGCGCTGCTCCAGCTCCCGCAGCAGATCCTGGGCGGTGGGATCGGCCAGCCGGCCGGCGGCCTGGCTCACCACCCCATGGATCTCCCGCAACCGGTGGGCCGAGAGCAGGGCGGTGCCGATGGCATAGCCGTGGCGCACATTGTCGTTGCGGTGGCGGAAGCCATAGGGGGTGAGCAGCTTTTCCAGGTCTTTGCGCAGGGTGGCGGCCTCGGAAGGCAGGTAGGCGCCGGGGATGGCCTCAGTGCGCTCGATCAGGTGCTCGGGCAGGGGCACGCCGCCTGCCTGATCAAAGGGTTGCTGCAACAGGTGGCGCAGCAGGGTGAACACCCGCAGGAACACCGGCCCATCGCCCATGGGCGGGAAGCCACCGTTAACCCCACCAGGCCAGGGTCCTGTGGCGGGTAGCTCAGGCTGGGGCGGCGCCAGCTGGATCGGCGCCAGGGCGGGCTCGGCGCTGCAGAAGCCATTGGCCTCCAACCAGGCCAGATCCCCCCGGATCGCGGTGGCATCGCCGTAGCAATCGCCGTGTAGCCGCCGCAGGTAGGCCGCCGCCTGATCCGCCAGGTCGCCCTCGGGCAGGGGCGACACGATCGCCTCCAGCTCCGCGCGGGTGGCGGGGTCGGCGGCGGAGAGCTCGGGGAAGGTGGTGAGCAGCCGCAGCAGATGGAGCAGCCGCTCCAGATCCAGCAGCCGCGAGTACCCGTGCAGCTGGAAGCGCTTCTCGCGGTTGCGGGCCGAGCGGATGCGGTGATCCATGCGGGCCAGCTCATCGCGCAGCAGGGCCTCCAGCTCGCGGCCGTGGGTGGGCACCACCGCCACCACCGCCGCAAAGCCCTCGGCGCGAGATGGCCCGAACGCCGGATCAGCCAGGGCGGCGGCCATCTCGCGGATCACCGGCTCGGGCACCAGGCGCTTGCGGGTCTGGTTCCAATGCAGGCAGGTGGCGAGCGGGGTGTAGAGCCACCAGCCGATCCACTCCACCGGCACCGGCAGGCTCAGGGCCTGGGTGATCGCCAGGCGCCAGGGCCGGCGGGCATGGGTGGCATCGAGGATCACCGGCGTACCGGCGGCCACGGCCTCGCGGAGGCGCTGGTGCAGCAGGGCTTCGATGTCGCGCCAGGGGCCCTGCACGGCCGCATCGCCGAACAGCTCGCCGCGCACCACGTCGGTGGAGAGCACCACGGCACCGGTGAGCTGGGCCAGCACGCCAGCCAGGGTGGTCTTGCCGCTGGCGGGCGGGCCAATCAGCAGGTGGCAGCGCAGGGGCGCAGGCGTGGGCGCAACTGGTGGGCTGGTCATGGCCACAGCGTGGCCGCTGGGGCGTGCCACCGCAAGGCCCTACAAGCGAAAGAGCAGATTTAGGACCAAGCCACGACTGGGTTCTGTCGAGCGGCTTTGCTATTTCGCAGGGAGAACTGCAGGAAAACCGCCCGCGCTGCTGAGGCTGCTCCCAGCGCCTCATCCATCCCATGGCTTCCCCGCGCCCCCCGTCGCTGGCCCAGGCCCATCACTACCGCCTGCCGGAGCTGCTGCACGACATCCGCCTGCTCGATCTGCTGGAGCTCTGCGGCACCACGGTGCAGACCAGCCGTCACCTGCAGCTGAGCCAGCCCACCATCAGCCGCCGCTACCGGATCCTCTCGGAGGATTTCGGGTTGGTGCGCGATCGCCGCCAGCTCTGGGGCTGCGGCTACGGCACCTCCGCCGCGATGCGCCTGCTGCGCCTGGGTTGCCGCGCCCATCGCCTGGCCTCTGGGGTGGCCCGGATCGGCAGCGACCTTCTCCATCACCCCCTGCTGGCGGGCTGCCCCTGGCTGCTGCCCACCCCCCAGCGGTTCCGGGCGGCGGCCAACTGGCTGGAGCTGGTACGCCAGGGCGTACTCGATGGCGCCCTGATCTCAGGCCTGGAGCTGGAGGAAGCAGAAGGACTGAACCACCAGGAGCTGGAGCTACTGCCGCTGGGGGAGCTGCCCCTGGCCCTGGCGTTCTGCCCCGAGGCGCCGGTGCTGGTGGGCGCTCCCCCCGGCAGGCCTGCCCCCGGCGGGCGTGTGGCGGAGGTGCTGGTGCCCGATCGCGGTGTGGCGCCCGGCCTGCGGCGGCTCCTGCGGGAGCTGGGGCTGCCCCTACGCAGCGGGGGCAACAGCCTGCAGACCCCAGACGACTGGATCGGCCGGATCCAGGGCAGCGCCCTGGCTCTGGTGGTGGCCGATCGGGAGGCCGACACCTGGGCCTGCCTGCAGCGCTGGCCCCTGGGCCAGGGGCCACGGGCTTCCCGCCCGCACTGTCCGGTTTGGCTGGCGTTGCCGGCCGACTGGCAGGAGCACCCGGTGTTGCGGCACACCGCCCAGGAACTGGGCCGGATCGGCGCCGCGCAACAGCTGGAGGGCTGAAATTATGCGCTCCGTGCATAGATCCAAGACTCGCGGCTCCAAGTGCTTCTGTTGTGCTGCCGCATCGCTTCCGCTAGGTGCAGACTGGCCGCAGCGTCCCCTCACCCCCATGACAGTCCCGCCGCTCCAGGCGGACCACCACCTTCTTGAGGCTGCCCGCTGATGGACGTTTTCTCCTTCCGCGACCGGGTCGTTTCGGACTACGGCCAGTTCAGCCGCAGCTTCACGCAGATCAAGGCGCCTGATCTGCGGGACTTTGTGGATGGCCGCTATGGGGCGGGTGAGTACTGGCCCTCACCCCTGATCCAGCTCAACCCCAGCTTCGTGGGGGGAGGCAGCATCGGGTCACTGGTGGAGGAAGGCCTGCTGCACCAGGAATGCAGCCGCATCTTCCGCTGGGGCAAGGACAGGGGCGACGGGGTGGAGTTGCTGCTGCACCGCCACCAACGGGAAGCGATCGTGATCGCGCGCGCCGGCGGCAGCCTGGTGGTGATCTCGGGAACGGGTTCGGGAAAGTCGCTTGGTTACATGATCCCGATCATCAATCGGGTGCTGGAAGAACGCGAGCGGGGAGATCAGAGCAAGCGGATCCGGGCGATTGTCATCTACCCGATGAATGCCCTCTGCAACAGCCAGGTCGAGGAACTCCAGAAATATCTGGGCTGGGGTTATCCCGATGGCCCCCGGGTCACCTTTGCGCGTTACACAGGCCAGGAGAGTGAGGAGGAGAGGGAGAAGATCAAGAACGATCCTCCCGACATCCTGCTCACGAACTATGTGATGCTGGAGTACATTCTCACCCGGCAGGATCCGCTCGATCAGAAGGTGATCAGCGATGCCCAGGGTCTGGAGTTCCTGGTGCTGGATGAACTGCACACCTACCGGGGGCGCCAGGGCGCTGATGTGGCCTTGTTGGTGCGCCGGGTGCGGCAGCGGCTGAATGCCGATCTGATCTGCATTGGGACGTCAGCCACGATGGCCTCGGAGGGCACGGCGGCTGAGCGCAACGGCACGGTGGCGCAGGTGGCGAGCAAGTTGTTCGGCACCAGTATCCCGGTGGAGAACATCGTCACCGAGACGCTTGAACGCCTCACGGTGGGTGATCTCCCCTCGGCAGCGGAACTCAGCGCAGCCCTGGATGGCGACTACTCGCCCGATGCCACCGCCTCCTGGACGTCAGACGATCTCCGGCAGCACCCCCTGGCCCGCTGGGTGGAGCTGCGGCTCGGCTTGGAGCGGGAGGATGGCCGCGCCGACGGCAAGTGGGTGCGCTGCCGGCCCCGCACGCTGCAGAAAGCGGCCCTGGAGCTCGCGGTCACCAGTGGGCGCCTGAATAAGGGTGCCGACCCTGCTTCCGAGGCAGCCCGGCAGGCCAGGGATGCGGTGCTGCCCAGCTTGCGGCAGTTCCTGCTGGCGGCCTACCGGGTCGAGGTGGGTCCGAACCGGCGCTTCTTCGCCTTCCGACTGCACCAGTTCGTCTCTGCCGGTGGCGATGTGCACGCCAGCCTGGAAGCGCCGGGGCGCCGCTACCTGACGCTGAAGGGCCAGAAATATCAGCCCAACGCCGGCCGCCAAGCCTTGCTGTACCCGGTGGTGTTCTGCCGCAGCTGCGGCCAGGACTTCCACCCGATCTGGGCCCATCTGCACAACCGCCGGCCGGAGCGTTTCGAGCCGCGTGAGTTTTCGGATGAATCCAGCCTGCGGGAGCGGGATGTGGTCAACGGCTACCTGATGCCGGATGCCGACGGTGCCTATGAGGTGGAGGATCCTGAGCAGGCCCGCTTCCCGGACGGCTGGCTGGAGACGAATCGCGACGGCGAGCTGGTGCTCAAGCGCACCTACCGCGAGTTCGCCCCAGTGCCCTGCCGCGTCCGCTCCGATGGCACAGCAGACCACGACGGCACTCCGGGCTGGTTCCTCAAGGGCTCATTCCGCTTCTGCCCCAGCTGCGGGGTGGAGCACAACGTGCGCGGCAGTGAGTTCCGCAAGCTCTGCGGCCTCAACTCAGAAGGCCGCAGCTCCGCCACCACCACCTTGAGCCTGGCTGTGCTGCGCCAGCTGCTCAGCTTCCCGGAGGACGAGATCCCAGATAACGCCCGCAAACTGCTGGCCTTCAGCGACAACCGCCAGGACGCCTCCCTGCAGGCGGGTCACTTCAACGATTTCGTGCGGGTGCTGCAGTTACGGGCGGGCCTGGTGGCGGCCCTGCGGGCCCGGCCGGATCAGGAGCTGAGCCTGGAGATCCTGGCGCTCGACACCGAGAAGGCGCTGCGCCTGAGAGCTGACGACTTCATCGCCACCAAAGGCGTCAAACCCAACGTGGAGCAGGAGCGCCGCCGCGCCCTGCGCGGGGTATTGGAGTACCGGCTGCTGGTGGATCTGCGCAAGGGGTGGCGGCTCACCAACCCCAACCTGGAGCAGCTGCGGTTGCTGGAGATCGACTACGCCGAGCTGGTCAACTGCGCTGAGGATCAGACCGACTGGCAACAGCGCCATCCCCTGCTGGCCCAAGCCAGCAGTGAGGAACGGTTCCTGATCCTGCATCGATTGCTGGAGGAGCTGCGCGAGCGGCTCGCCATCGACTGCGATGCCTTGGGGCTGGAGGAGTTCGAGCGCCGCCGCAAGGCCTGCTTCGACCTGGAGGAGGTGTGGGGCATCCGGGCAGAAGAACAGCCCGAGCTGGCCCGCACCGTGCTGATGAGCCCAGTCACGGCCGAGCAGCGCCTGCAACGGCTGGAGGGTCTATCGCTGCGGGGAGCGTTTGGACGCTGGCTCAAGGCCCGCGAGCGCTGGCTGTCGGTGGAGGAGCTGCACCGCGGTCTGAAGTGGAAGGACGACCTGTATCAGGAGATCACCGGCCACCTGCTGGCGATGCTCACGGCCTGGGGCCTGGTCAAGCCCAAGGAGGTGAAGGTCGGCAAGCGCAAGAGCGAGGTGCTCCAGGGCTGGCGGTTGAACAGCTCAGCCCTGCGCTGGACGCTGGTGGATCCTGATGCTCCTGCGCAGGACGGCTATGCCGAGCGGCTGCGCCAGCAACTGGAATCCAGTGGCCGGCGCGGGCCTGTGAATGCCTACTTCCGCAACCTCTACGAAGACCTTGCTGCGCTGATTGCCGACCCGGGCCAGGCCGAGGGCAGGCCCTTTGTGCAGACCCTGGAAGCGCGGGAGCACACCGCCCAGGTGGATGCCGGCGTGCGCGAGCAACGCGAGAAGCAGTTCCGCGATGCCCGGCTGCGGCTCCTGTACTGCTCGCCAACAATGGAGCTGGGCGTGGACATCTCCGCGCTGAACACCGTCTACATGCGCAATGTGCCGCCGACGCCGGCGAACTACGCCCAGCGCAGCGGCCGGGCGGGGCGCAGCGGTCAACCGGCGCTGGTGCTCAGTTACTGCGGCGCCACCTCACCGCACGACCAGTACTTCTTCTCCGATCCCACCCGCATGGTGGCCGGTGCGGTGATCGCACCGACGCTGGAGCTGGCCAACGAGGAACTGCTCAAGGCCCACTTCCGGGCGCTGTGGCTGGCCGCCACCCGCCAGCGACTTCCGGGCAAGGTGAAGGAACTGGTGGATCTCGCCGCAGAAAACCGGCCCCTGCTGGCGGAGCTGCACGAGGCCCTGGCCAGCCATGACGCCTGCGTCAGCGCCCAGGCTGATGGCCAGGCGATCGTCGACGACCTGCTCGAGAACCACTGGCTGGGCAGCACGCCGCCGCCCTGGCTCACCGGCAGCTGGTTGGACGCCCTGATCCGAGGGGCAGCCATCGATTTCGACGCGGCCCTGCGGCGCTGGCGTGAGCTGCTGGAGGCGGTCGACAGCCAGTTCGCCCAGGCCCAGAAGGATCTGGCCAACCACGCCCTCTCAGAGCGGGAACGGCAGGCGGCCGATCAACGCCAGCGGGCGGCCCGATTGCAGCAGCAGCTGCTGTTGGCTGACAAGCCGGGGAGCAGCAACAACAACGACTTCAGCACCTATCGCTACTTGGCCAGCCAGGGCTTCATGCCGGGCTACAACTTCCCCCGCCTGCCGCTGATGGCCTACATCCCCGGCACGCGCGAGCAGGTGGGCGGCGGCACCTTCATCACCCGGCCCCGCTTCGTGGGCATCAGCGAGTTCGGGCCCCATTCACTGATCTATCACGAGGGCAACACCTACAAGGTGCGGGGCGCGATCCTGGGCCTGCAGGACAACGCCGTAGCCACCGGCACCGCCACCCTGGCTACCCAGGACGCCCTGCTCTGCGGCAGCTGCGGCCACGCCCATGTGGGCCCATCCACGGAACTGGAGCTCTGCCGCCATTGCGGCGTGCCGCTCAAGGAGGAACCGGTTGGCAAGGCAGTCCGCGTAAAGCAGCTCTATCAGATCGAGCAGGTGAACACCCAGCGGGCTCAGCGCATCACCTCCGACGACGAGGAACGCCAGCGGCTGGGATACGAGCTGCTCACCACCTACGAGTTCCCGCAGGAGAACGGCGTGGTGAAGGTGTCGCGGGCGCGGGTGAGCAGGGGCGGCCAACCGCTGCTCGAGCTCAGCTATGCGCCGGCCACCACCATCAGCCGCATCAACCTCGGCTGGCGGCGGCGGGAGAACCGCAGCGACATGGGCTTCCCGATCCACCCGATCAGTGGCCGCTGGGGCGGCGAGAAACAGCTCGCGGCCGGCGATGGCGCCAAGGGCGCTGGTGAGGACGACAGCGCTGAAGTGGGCTACATGAAGATCACGCCCTTCGTGCAGGACCGCAAGAACGCCTTGCTGCTCCAATTCGCCAACAACTGGGAGCCCCTGCACCTGCTCAGTCTCAAGAACGCACTCAAGCGCGGCATTGAGGTGGCCTTCCAGCTGGATGGCAGCGAGATCGCCGCCGAATTGATGCCGAACGAGGAAGAGGCCAGCGCCCTGTTGCTCTACGAGAGCGCTGAGGGTGGGGCTGGGGTGCTGAGCCGATTGGTGGAAAGCCCCTCCGCGCTGCGGCAGCTGGGGCGCACCGCCCTGGAGGTGTGCCACTGGAACCTGAGCGATCCACTTCCATCCACAGAGGCTGCCCTGAAGGATGCCGATCCGGAATGCGAGGCCGGTTGCTACCGCTGCCTGCTCGGTTATCACAACCAGCGCGAACACGACCGGATCGATCGCCGCATCCCGGCGCTCAAGCAGTTCCTGCTGGATCTGGCCAGCGCTGAGCTGGAGGGTCAGGGCGGCAGCGACAGCCGCAGCGAACGGCTGGAGCGCCTTCACGGCTTCTGCCAGAGCGGTCTGGAGCGCCTCTGGCTCGAAACCGCCTTCCGCCTCGGCCATCACCTGCCAGATGACGCTCAGAAGGAGGTGAACGGCCATTTTGTCACCCCCGATTTCACCTACCGGGAGGCGGCGGCGCTGGTGTTCATCGATGGTCCGCACCACAACAAGCCTCTGCAACAGCGGCTGGATCAGCAGAAGCGCCAGGCCCTCAAGGATGCCGGCATCCGCGTGGTGGTGTTCGACCAACACAGCGAAGAATGGCCAGCGGTGTTCCGGGAGCACGCCTGGTTGTTTGGAGAAGGGAAGGGAGCTAGTAGCAACGGCTCTGCCGGCAGCAGCCCGCCTGCATCGGCGCCACAACGATCAGGAGAACCCGCCCCTGATCCGAAAGCCTCGGGAACGGATCTGGGGGAGGCCCTTGATGCCGTCTTTGCCCAACACCAGCAGCTGTTCGGTAAGGAGGCACAACCATGACCTCCACAACACCCCCGACGGCCCCCCAGGCCACAGAGCTGCCTGACATCCCCAGCCCCGGCTCGATCGTGAAGGTGCGGGGACGGGAGTGGGTGACGTTGCCCCAGAGCCGCATGGAAAAGCAGGACCAGGTGCTGCGGCTGCGGCCCCTGGGCGGCGGTGATCAGACGATCGCCACCCTGTTCTGGCCGCTGGAGGGCGAGCAGGTGAAGCCGGCCAGCTTTGCCCTGCCGGATCCGGCCTTGAGCGGCTCCCAGAGCTCGGCGCTGCTGCTGCGCGATGCCCTGCTGCTCAAGCTCCGCGCCGGTGCGGGGCCATTCCGCTGCCTCGGCAACGTGGCCCTGGAGCCCAGGCCGTACCAGCTGGTGCCGCTGTTGATGGCGCTCAAGCAGGAGGTGAGCCGGGTGCTGATCGCCGACGAGGTGGGCCTCGGCAAGACGGTGGAGGCGCTGCTGATCGCCCGGGAACTGCTCGATCGCGGCGAGATTCGCAAGGTCACCGTGATCTGCCCGCCGCATCTCTGCGAGAAGTGGAAGAGCGACATGATCCGCCAGTTCAACCTCGCTGCCGAGGTGGTGCGACCCGGTACGGCTCAGAAGCTGGAGCGGGGACTGCCGGCCGGGAAGTCGATCTTTGACGTGGTTCCGTTCACGGTGGTGAGCCTCGACTGGATCAAGAGCGACCGCAACCGCGAGGGCTTCCTGCGCAGCTGCGGCGAGTTCGTGATCGTCGATGAGGCCCACACCTGCGCGGCCCGCAAGGGTGGAGGGCGCCAGCAGCGCTATGAGCTGCTGCGGGGTCTGGCGGCCGATCCGCAACGCCACCTGGTGCTGCTCACCGCCACACCACACAGCGGAGACCAGGAGGCATTCGACAACCTGCTCGGCCTGCTCGACCCGAAGTTTGAAGGTCTCAGCGAGATGCCCGAAGGGCAGCGCCGCAAGGATCTGCGCGATGAGCTGGGCAACTATTTCGTGCAGCGCCGCCGCCTTGATCTCAAGGAGGAGTGGGGCACCGAGGGCGCCGATTTCCCCGATCGTGAAACCCGTGAAGCCACGTACACCCTCAGCGGCGATTGGGGAAAGCTGTTCGATGACGTGCTGGCCTATGCCCGTGAACTCGTGGAGCGGAGCGTTGGCGAAAGCAAGTTGCGCCAGCGCATGAGCTGGTGGGCGGCCCTGGCGTTGCTGCGCTGCGTGAGCAGCAGCCCCGCCGCAGCCTCCGCATCCCTGCGCACCAAGCTGTTCAATCTCCAGAACGGCGCTGATCCAGCATCAGCCCCCAGCGAAGACGAGCTGGCCGATGACCTGGAAGCGATGGCCACGCTCGCCGTTCTCGATGGCGCCGAAGAGGAGTTCAGCGCAGAAGAAGCCGCCCCAGGGGCCGATCTTGCTGACGTAGTAGATGCCGAGCTGCTGAGGGACCTGATCGAGCGCTCGGATCGCCTACGCGGCAAGGCCCACGATCCCAAGCTCAAGCAGCTGCTGAAAGAGCTCAAGGCGCTGCTGGCGGAAGGCTTCCGGCCGGTGATCTTCTGCCGTTTCCGGCCCACCGCCCACTACCTGGCAGAGCAGCTGGAGCAGGAATTGCCCAAGCGCGCTCACGTGGTGATGGCGGTCACCGGGGATCTGCCGCCGGAGGAGCGGGTGGAGCGCATCCGCGAGCTGCAGAACGAACTCGCCAACGGCAAGGTGCCGGTGCTGGTGGCCACCGACTGCCTCTCAGAAGGCATCGACCTGCAGCACATCTTCGATGCGGTGATCCACTACGACCTTTGCTGGAACCCCACCCGCCATGAACAGCGGGAGGGGCGGGTGGATCGCTTCGGTCAGGCCCGCAGCGCGGTGCGGGCATTGATGCTGCACGGCGGCGACTCCAACCCGGTGGATGAACGGGTGCGGACGGTGATCCTCGAGAAGGAAAAGACGATCCGCAAGGAGCTGGGGGTGAGCGTGCCGATCCCAGGTAATGCCAACACGATCACTCAGGCGGTTCTCGGCGGGATTTTTAGCAAGGCCGCCAAGGCAATTCAGGGGTTCCTCAACCTCGGCTTGCCTGGCTTCAGCGGTTCCGGTTCAAACCTGGATGCCGTGCTTGACGCCGAATGGCAAAGCGCCAAGGAGAACGCAAAAGCCACCCGCACGATCTTTGCCCAGCGCAGCCTCAAGCCAGAAGAAGCGCTGCGGGAATGGGACCGCACCCGCGAATCCCTCGGCAGCGCCGATGCGGTCGAACGCCTGGTGCTCAACGCCTGCAGTCGCCTCAAACTCCCCATCGGGCCGCTGGGGGGCGCCAGCGGCAGCTGGGAGCTCGATCTCACCCGCCTGGAGGACAACCGCCAGGCCCTGAACGAGCGCCTCCGCAGCCACGACCTCGGCGGCAAGCTGCGGCTGAGTTTCCGCCCACCGGCCCGTGACGGCAGCCAGCAGCAGGGCTGCCAGCTGCTCAGCCGCTCCCATCCCCTGGTGGTGGAGCTGGCGGATTTCGTGGCCGAGCGGGCCCTCAGCGGCCTGGAGCCTGAGCTGGCGGCTCGCGCCTCCGTGATCCGCACCAAGGCCGTGACCAAGCGCACCCAGGTGCTGGTCCTGCGGCTGCGGCACCAGCTTCACCAGTCGCGCTGGACGGGCAATCAGTACGAGGCCCTGCCCGATCTGCTGGTGGAGGAATGCCTCACCGTCAGGGTGAGCGCTGATGGCCTGGAACCCCTGGATGGGGCCGCAGCGCTGGACCTGCTGGAGGCGCCTGCCAGCGGCAACGTGGATCCGGGACAGCGCCAGCAGTGGCTCCAGGAGGCGATCTCCGAACTGGATGGGCAGCAGCCCGCGCTGGCAGCCTTGGCCGAGCGGCGTGCCGATCTGGCGGAGGAAGACCACCGGCGGGTGCGGGAGGCCTCGCTGCGCTCGGGTGAGTCGCTGCGGATGCGCTTCCGCTGTGAGCCGAGCCTGCCGGTAGACGTGATCGGCCTGATTGTTCTCCTCCCTGCCCCCACCCTTTGAGCCATGGCCCGCACCACCGCCACCGTCAGCTTCCAGGCGATCGAGCTCAAGGGCAGCCTGCTGCCGGGGTCGCTGCTGGAGCAGGTGGCCCGCCTGCAGGCCACCCTGCAGAAGGAGGCCGACTACGGACTGGCCAAAGGCGAGCGGCTGCGGGAACGGATCGACACGGCCTGGGTGCGGCTCAAGGAAATCTGGGAGGAATACCGAGATCTGCGGGAGCGGGCGGCACAAGGCGCTAGCGGCCTGCATACCTCCGTGCGCATCCTGCGCGAGGTGCTGGGCTGGCCGGACCTGCAGCCCTGCATTGGCTGGCAACACGGCGACGCCCACTTCCCGATCACCCAACGGGCGTTTGAGGGCGCCGTGCCCCTGATCGTGCGGGGCATCGCGGCCGATCAGCTCGACAAGGGCAGCAGCCAGTTCGGTCAGGAAGGGCGCCGGCGCTCCCCCCACAGCTGCCTGCAGGAATGCCTCAATGCCGACGACAACGCCAACTGGGGGCTTCTGCTCACAGGCGATCGGCTGCGGCTGCTGCACGACAACCCCTCGCTGGTGAAGCCGGCCTACCTGGCGGTGGATCTGGAGCTGCTGGTGGAA
This sequence comes from Synechococcus sp. CBW1107, assembly GCF_015841355.1. Lineage (NCBI taxonomy): Bacteria > Bacillati > Cyanobacteriota > Cyanophyceae > Synechococcales > Synechococcaceae > Synechococcus > Synechococcus sp. CBW1107. The sequence continues at coordinate 3,062,708 of NZ_CP064908.1, read as the reverse complement.
GGCGAGCTGTTTGATGAATTCGCGGTGCTCTGGCTGCTGCTGCACGCCAGCCGCTTTCGCCATCCGCAGACGGGCAGCTGCGTGCTCGATGCCTGGAAGGAGCAGGCGCAGGAGGCGGGTGAGCGGGTGCTGGGGCAGCTGCGCAACGGCGTGCAGCAGGCCCTCGAAGCCCTGGGCAATGGCCTGCTGCAGCATCCCGAGAACGAGGCCCTGCGCTCCCAGCTGGCCAGTGGCGCCCTCAGTGGCCAGGAGCTGCACCGCCAGCTGCTGCGGTTGGTGTATCGCTTCCTGTTTCTGTTCACCGCGGAAGACCGCGATCTGCTGTTCCCCCGAACCCTGGGCCAGGAGGATCCGCGCCGCCGCATCTACCGCGAGGGCTACAGCGTGGGGCGGCTGCGGGAGCTGGCGATCCGCCGCAGCGCCTCGGAGGGGCCTTACGGCGATCTGTGGCAGACACAGAAGCTGGTGTTCCTCCAGCTGCGCCAGAGCAGCTCACCGCTGGGCCTGCCCGGCCTAGGGGGCCTGTTCGCCGAGCCGCAATGCCAGGCACTGGAGCCGTGCGAACTGGCCAACCGCTTCCTGCTGCGGGCGATCCGAGCGATCGGCTGGTTCCAGGCTGGCGACACGCTCACCCGCGTCAACTACCGCGACCTCAACACCGAGGAGCTGGGCAGTGTGTATGAGGGGCTGCTGGAGCTCCATCCCCAGCTGGAGCGCGCTGGCGGCAGCTGGCAGCTGAGCTACGGCGGCGGCGCCGGCAGCGACCGCAAGACCACCGGCAGCTACTACACGCCGGATCAGCTGGTGCAGCTGTTGATCGTGTCGGCCTTGCTGCCTGTGATTGCCGATCGGCTCAGCAAGGCCACCACGGAGCAGGAGAAAGAGGCAGCGCTGCTGGAGATTCGGGTGCTCGATCCGGCCTGCGGCAGCGGCCACTTCCTGCTGGCGGCGGCCCGGCGCCTGGCCCTGGAGCTGGCCCGCATCCGCGCCGGTGATGAGGAACCCAGCGAGGAGCTGCGCCAGGAATGCCTGCGCGAGGTGGTGGCCCACTGCATCTACGGGGTCGACAAGAACCCGATGGCGGTGGAACTGTGCAAGGTGGCCCTCTGGATCGAAGCGGTGGATCCCGGCAAGCCGCTCAGCTTCCTCGATGCCCACATTCAGTGCGGTGATTCGCTGGTGGGGGTGTTCGACCCGAAGGTGCTGGAGCAGGGGATCCCCGATGAGGCCTACAAACCGCTCACCGGCGACGACAAGCCCACCTGCACCAGCCTGAAGAGGGAGAACGCCAGCTTCCGCAAGGCAGGCCAGAAGGGCACCCTGCAGGGCACACTCAATCTCCAGAGCAGCCCAACGATCAGCCGCAGCCAGCAACGGCTCAAGGAGATCGAGGCGATGCCCGAAACAACCCTCGCGGAAGGATCAGCCAAACAGGCGGCCTATGAAGCCTGGGAGCAGGAGAGATCCAGCGATCCCCAGGCCCTCGCCGCCGATCTCTACACCGCGGCCTTCTTCCTGCCCAAGACCAAAGACAGCCGAGCCAAGGTGCCCACCACTCAGCATCTGCTGCTGCTACAGAGCGGCCAGGAGATCCAGGGTGATTTGGAGCTGGCGGTGGAACAGGCCACCAGAGACTTCCGCTTCTTCCATTGGCACCTGCGCTTTGGCGAGGTGATGGAGAGAGGGGGCTTTGATTGTGTGCTGGGAAATCCACCGTGGGGATCAGAACTTGATTTCAGAACAAAAAACTATCTGAAATCGCTTCAGTCATTTGTAGACTCCTCGACCCCAAATGCATTTGCATACTTCTGTGGCCTGACCCTGGGCCTTCAAAAGATTAGCGGCCGATGCGGAATGGTGGTGCCGGACAGCATTTTATTCAAGGACTACTCGCAACTCAGAAGTGGTCTTTCTACGCTAGTTTCTCGCATTCTTTGGTTTCAGAACTCGGGAGCCCCAAGCAAGCTCAGGCTGTTTCCTGAAGTCGACCACGATTTTTGCATTCTCGCATGGTCAGGGAGTCCAAGTCTTTCTGCCGATGTCAATGTTTCACAGATAGGCCCCGATGGCAGCTTTGTCGTGACCGAGAGGCAGCTTCAAAAAAGCTTCTTTATCAAGAAGGAATTTGATTTTATCTATAACATATCGATGACTGATAGTGCTCAGCAAATCGCGATTCACGTATCGTCTCTTTCAACGCTATCGGACCGCTTTAGTTGCAACGAAGGGATCCATACCGGTAACTGCAGAGATCTCCTTTTCCATGAAGCATGCGTGAATGATCACTGCAAGCCTCTATTCTATGGAGCCGGTGGCGGTGACAAGATCAACAACTACTGCTCACAAAGGGCTGGGTGGTGGGTTGATTATCGAAAAGAGATTATTGATAAATCAGAAGGACTGTACGCTTCATTAAGGGATGAAGCCATTTTTGCCGGGGCAAAGATCTACGTCACTCGCACGGGTAATCCGTTTAAAGCTTTCTATGATAACTGTTCTTACGCGTCCAATAACTTCTTTTCGATTAAGCTAATCAGATCAGGCTCGGTCGGCGAAGACACTCTGCTCCTCGGAACGCTCCCATTTATTATCTCACCATTCGCCCAGTACTTTATTCGGCGAATTGCCGCACCTCGGATAGGGCAGGCATTCATTGAAACCAAGATTACGCACCTTATGAAGCTTCCTATCCCGCAGCTAAGCAGCCAGCAAGTTGAAACATTGGCTGAGCTGGTCAGACAGGTAATAGATGCCAAATCAAAAGGCATGGAAGAATCGGCAAATGAACTAGAAATGGAAATACAAGCCAAGGCACTTGCCGCTTATCAATTCAACGACGCAATGCTTGCCGAGATCCTTCAATGAACATACCAGCATTCTCGCCCCAACCATTTGTTGATAAGCAAATCGCTTATTGGACTATTCAGCCTTACGTTATTCAATTCACTGCCCACGGCCTGAATCCCTGGGCCGAAGACCTCGGCTACGACGGCCCACTCTTCATCTTCGATCCCGAACGCCGATCCCTGCTGCGGGCTGAACTCGATGCCTTCTACGCCCACCTCTACGGCCTCAGTCGTGATGAGCTGCGCTATATCCTCGATCCATCCGATGTGATGGGCCCCGATTACCCCAGCGAAACCTTCCGCGTGCTCAAGACCAACGATCTCCGCCAGTTCGGCGAGTACCGCACCCAGCGGCTGGTGCTGGAGGCGTGGGATCGGTTGTTTGGGGCCCCATGAGCATCCGATACGGGCGCCCACTGCCCAAGGGGCCAAGACCAAAACCCCCTCAGCCGAAGCTGGGAGAAGTTGGGCCATTGCGAGATCTCATCCGCAGCCAACGCAAACGGAAAAAGACAAAGCAAACCCCCACGGCTCAATCTTCAACCAGCAAAGCCAGCCAGCTCACAAACATAGATGCTCAGAAGCAGACAGCAACGAAAAAGAAGAAAAAGAAGGCCAAGCCTGAACGATCAAGGCAAAATACCCCCGTCAGAGTGGAGGTCGGAAGAGCTCCCCGGCCATCTTTACCTGGTGGCCTTGATGGCTCTGCTAGGTCTTCCCGGGTTGTTGTTGAGTGGAGAAAAGATGCCCGTCGTTACCTTGCCTGGGGGAGAATAGGAGCGAAGAAGGTCGATGGATGGCGAGAATGTTCGGCTGAAACCGCCTATCAGCAGTTGCTAAAAAAGCTTAGCCCAATTGGGACCAAGCTGAACATCACTGATTCGCAAATTCCTGTTGCTGAGATCCTCGATCTCATCATCGCGACAGGAAAAGTGCTTAAGCCAAGACAAGGAACCACTGTGCCCCCTTCTCGACCCAAACCGCTTTTATCTCAGCAGATGCAAAGCCGTTCTCGCCGGAGTTCGCATCCCAATCAGGACACAGGGCAGCCCCGCTCAGCTGCCGCAGAGGCTGCTCGTCACGAAGTTTTGGTGATCAGACCAAGCGACGGCCAACCTTCAACAACAGCATGGCGACGCCAATCGTCCAGGCAACCGGCCAATGATGCAAAGAAACGCAAGCAGATGCTTACGCGTCAGCGCAGGGAACTCCGGCGCCTGAGCTGGCTTCGACGGCATGGCTATGAAGCGCGTCAAGCTCCCAGGGACATGATGGATGTGGCGCTTCAGGGTGGATCGCCTGGTTTGAAGCGCTGATCGTCATGCCCCTCGTCTCCCTTCCTGCTTACACCGGAAACGCTCGAGTAATTGGAATCTTCCCAATCGGCAGCTTGCGCCTGCGCCGGATAACCGAATTCCGCCAGTTCGGTGACTACCGCACCCTGCGGCTTGAGGCCTGGGATCGGTTGTTTGGGTGTTGTGGCCTGACGCGGATTAAAATCAGACCATGCTGACCTCACTCCACCTCAAACAGTTCAAGGCATGGGCTGATACGGGGTCGATCGCCCTCAAGCCCATCACATTGCTGTTGGGGACTAACTCGTCTGGGAAGTCGTCCCTGATTCAGAGCTTGCTGCTGCTGAAGCAGACCGTGGAGTCGCCCGACCGCACCATTCATCTCAATCTGGGTGGCGATGATCGCAATGATGTTTTCAATTTTGGTGATTTTTCCAGCATCCTGACCCAAGGATCCACAGATCGCCAGTTCGAGATCCATTTCACATTTTCACGCAGCAGCACTGATGAGAGGATTACCGCCGGAGCATTCGATGCCGTTTATGGGCAAACGGCTAATGGGGCCGTTGTTAATCAACTGCTGCGGCTCAGCGAAAAATCAGATGGTCGAGTCTTCCGCGTGCAGCGCCGTGACAAGGGGGCTTTTGCTATCTACGTGGACTCGGAGGCAACAACACGTGGCAAGAGCCGCGACTACGCCCCTGAACGATCGATTGCCTTTGCCAGTAAGGCCGTCACGTTGTTGGGTGAGGATGGCTCAGTAGTCCAAGACATCAGCCTGGCGATCCGTCGCGAACTGGAAGGATTGGTTTATTTGGGCCCCCTGCGCAAGAAGCCTCAGCGTGATTATCCCTGGAACAAGGGCCAGCCAGGCATCATCGAGCCTGATGGCAAGCAAGCGATCGATGTCTTACTCGCCAGTGCCCTTCTGCAGGGGCCCGATCGGAATCGAATCATCGAAAAGGTTTCGCATTGGCTCAAGCGCATGGATCTGGCCGATCAACTTCAGGTTCGTCAGGTGGGCCGTTCAACCCGCTACGAAGTTGTCATTGACTCCCAGTCCGTTGCGGCAAACCTTCGTGATGTGGGGATCGGTATTTCCCAAGTACTGCCAGTTCTCACCGTGGCCTTTTTCGCGCCACCTGGATCCACTGTGATTCTCGAAGAGCCTGAGATTCATCTCCATCCTTTGGCTCAGTCAGTGCTCGCAGAGTTTTTTGCTGAGGTAAGCCGTGAGCGTCAGATTCAGTTCGTGATCGAAACACACTCAGAGCATCTCTTCCGCCGGATGCAGACTTTAGTGGCCAGAGAGGAGCTCAGTACGGAGGACTGTGAACTCTATTTTGTTGAGAAAGAACAGGGGCAAGCCCAGTTGCGACGACTCGAGCTGGATGCCTACGGCCGTGTTACCAACTGGCCAGAGCGCTTCTTTGGTGATGCACTTGCTGAGACACGCGAGCAAACCCGTCTCACGATCCATCGATTGAAAGGGCAAAGAGCAAAGAGCCAATCATGAACCTTTTTCTTGTTGATACCAATGTGATGATCGCTGCTAGCGCAGTGAACGAGCTGTCAAGGAGGTTTCCAGATGCGATGCCTGAGGAGATTGAGCTCAGAGAGCTTGTCTATGAGTGGCTGGCTTCGTTTGACCAGTCAGACAATTGGATTGCCCTTGATGAAGAGGGGCTGATTTATGACGAGTACGACCGCAACCTTCCCTTTAATGCGCACGGGCAGGAATATGGCATGCAGGTTCTACAATACAAGCTTGATCGCAATCAGGTGATCCATCTGCCAATCAAATCTCTTGACGCGAACGGCGAGCACATAGCAGTTCTCGAACCTGAGCATGAAGGGCTTGTCAAAGACAGGGCAGATCGCAAATGGGTTGCAAGTGCGCTCTCCGCTAGGAAACATTGCGATGTCGTACCGCCAATCGTTTACGGCGCCGAAACGGATTGGTATGTAGCCGAGGAGGAATTAATTGCCATAGGGCTCTGTTTTCTGCGTCTCCTGCCCGAGGAGTGGTATAAGTCGCGGACTGATACTTGATGGTTGCCTCCTTCTACCGCTTCCCACACACCCCACACCTCGCCTGGCTGGGTAGCGGCCCCGTTCGCGATGACAAGATCTTCACCACCCATGAAGCCAAAGCTTTCCTCGCTCAACCCGTAGTGATCGAAGAAAAGATTGATGGCGCCAACATCGGCTTCTCACTCAGCGCAGAAGGCAATCTGCGCATCCAGCAGCGCGGCGACTATCTTCAGGCCCCTTACAACGGTCAGTTCTCAGGTCTGAAGACCTGGCTCGCCCTGCATGGACCCGATCTTGAAGCGTTCCTTCGAGAAACTGAGCACCGCGACCTGATCCTTTTCGGCGAGTGGTGTGCCGCCCGCCATTCGGTGGCTTACACCCACTTGCCTGATCCTTTCTTGCTGTTCGATGTTGCCGATTCAGCGCGACAATGCTTCTGGAGCCGCCAGAGGCGAGATGTCGCTGCAAAGAAGCTGGGTTTGGTCACCGTTCCCCTCCTCCAGGACAACAGTCGCCACACCGTCAACGGACTGCGCAGCGAGATTAATCATTTTCACAGCCGCTTTCACCCAGGCCCCCCGGAGGGAGTGATCCTCCGCCAGGACAATCTGCAATGGTGCAAGGGTCGGGCCAAGCTCGTCCGGCCTGATTTCAACCAGGCCATCGAAAAACATTGGAGATCTCGGCCGATCGAATGGAACGGAATCGATTACAGCCTGGCTCTCAACCATTGACTTCATCAATAATCGTTTCGCTGTCCCAGGCTTTGCCGATCGAGCGATCCAGCCGTCTCAGTAGCGCCACGAAGCTCTCGCCTTCTCGCCGCACCAGCATCACCGGACAGTCGTAGCTGGTGCTGGCGGCTGCCACACACTCGCCAGCTACCCGGCCCACCGTGATGTCTCCGCCGTCATCAAGGATGGCTTCAATGTTGGGGTAGGCCATGGCTCTCCAGCTCAGCGCCCCTGCAAGGCTGGCATGGTCTGCACAAAACTTCGGCGTGCGCATCACCTGCCATGGCCACGATTGACGTTTCGGCAACCGACGGTGCTCGCCGCATCGCCCTGCAGATGCTCGAGGAGCGCGGCCGAGGCGCGGTGCTGGTGGGCGTGGCCCGGGTCGATGCCGCCCTTGAGCACCTGCTACAGGCGGTGATGGCCCCGGCACCCAACCGCGGTGATGGCCTCTTCCTGCCGGATCGGCCTTTGGGCTCCCTCGGTGCCAAGGTCGCTCTCGCTCGCCGTCTGGGCCTGATCGACGCCCCGGTGGAGCGGGCTTTCTCTGCTCTGCGCAAGCTGCGCAACGCCTTCGCGCATTCCACTGAATCGGCATCGCTGGCTGATCCTGCCCACAGCGCCCGTCTGGCCGAGATCTATGCAGAGGCCCGCACCAACCCCCTCTGGGCTCCTCTGGAAACGGTGCTGGCCGCCCAGCCACCCTCGGCCCACGGCCCCCTGGAGCCCGCCCTGCGGGACTACATCCTGCTGATCACGATCTTGGTGGCCTTCCTGGAGGCCACGGCCCAGCAGCTCAGGCCCTATCAGCCGCCAGTGGTGATGGGATTCTCTGGGGTTATCCGCAAGGAACCGGCTGGTTGATGCCAGTCCCGGAAAGGGCTTAGCGGAACTGATCGACGCCCCTGGGGTCTGGCGATCACGCCACCCGGCCTGCCCCGGCTTGCGCACCGCGCAAGGGCTGACGCGAGTCGCTCCGCGACCCTTGCGCGGCGCTGGCGGCGCCGGGGCTCAACGGCGGTGTCGTTCGCCAGCCCAGCCATGGCCGCCACTCCCCTCAGCCGCTCCTGCCCGATCCGCATCATCTCGGTGCATATCCTTGATGCCGCCGGCCAGCTGCTGCGTGTGCTCTTCCTCGATCGCGAGGGGCACATCAGCGCCCAGCCGCATTACGTGCCCCGCGAGCAGGCCCTGATCCTGGCTGCCAATCAGCAGCGGGTGCTCGGTCCCCAGGCCGAGGTGCGGGTGCTCTGAGCTCTCGGGGCCGGAGGCCCTCCGCCTCCGGCTTTCGGGTGTTGCCACACCGCCCGTGGGCTTGGGCTTCCTGGATCCATGGATGCCTCCCTCACGAGCGAGCGGGTGACGCCGCAGGTTCATCAGCGACGCGGATCACCGCAACGGCTTGACGGTTCCGGGGCGGTCCCTGGGCTGGGCACCCTGCAGCACCGGCAGTGGGGGAGGGGTTGGCCACTGGGCCGGCGCACACCCACCGCATCCCTCGGCCAGTCCTCACGCCGCATCAAGGATCGGGCCAGGCGCCCCTGGAGGCTCTGCCTCGGGGCGTCCTTGCCATGGCGCTCCGGCCGGCCGGTGGGGGTGGGGTTCTCCGCCGTCCCTCAGGTGGCTTCCCCCGCTTCCTCCTCCCGCCGCCAGAAGCCGGCAGGCCAAGCCCTCAGCCGTTCTGCCCTCAAGGCCCGCGATGCCCTGGTGCTGGAGCACCTGCCGGTGGCTGATGCCATTGCCTCAGCCACCGCCCGGCGCCTGTTCCCGCTGGTGGAGCGGGAGGATCTGATCCAGGTGGCCCGTGAGGCCCTGGTTCGCTCCGCCCCCCGCTGCAGAGCAGGGGAGCCGCCAGCTCCCTATCTGCGCCGCTGCATCACCGGGGCCCTGCAGCACCACCTGCGCGATCGGGTGCGGCTGGTGCGCATCTCCCGCCGCGAGCACGAGAAGGGCACCTGCCCGCTCGGCCACATCAGCCTCGATGCCAGCGCTGATGGCGAGCCGTGCCTGCTCGATCAGCTGGCAGCACCAGAAGTTGAGCCAGCCATCAGCGAGGCCATGAATGGCCTGGCGCTGGAGCAGCTGGTGGAGCAGCTGCCGGCAGCCCAGGCCACGGCCCTGCGGCTCACGATCCTGGAGGGCCTGTCGCTCCGCGCTGCAGCCGAGCGGCTCCAGATCAGCGCCATGTCAGTGCAGCGGGCTCAGAAAAAGGCCCTCGCTGCCCTGCGCCAGCAGCTGGTGGGAGAGGGCTGAGGCCCCTCAGCTCAGGCCTGCTCGACAACCAGCGTGGAGAGCGGCCACCAGCCGCTGCCGCCCTCGTCGTAGGCCAGCTCCATCATCGGATCGTCCTCGGGAGTCCCAGCCGCAAGGCTGAGCACCGTGGCCCCGGTCTCCGAGCTGATCAGGTCGCGCCAGCAACGCGAGCCAATCGCTGGCAGGGGTGTCGTGGTGTCAGGCATGGGTCACGGGCTCACCATCACCCGGTTGCCAGCGCCGCTGTTACTCACAGCCGCGAACTGACGCCGCTGGGGCGACCAGCACAGCGAGCGCCAGCCCAGATCAGCCGGGGAGCTGCGCACCGTCCAGTTGAGGCCATAGGCGCTGGTCATGATCCGGCTGCCGGTGCCGCTGCTGGCCACGGCCACCAGTAGCTCCCGCTCCGGCGCCCAGCAGAGGGAGGTCCAGGCGTTGTCGGCTGCCGAACTGCGGCTGGTCCAGCTGATTCCATTCGGGGAGGTCAGCACCCGATTGCCCCGGCCGCTGCTGCTCACCGCCACCAGCAGGCCCAGCTCAGCCGCCCAGCAGAGCGCCGTCCAGCTGTTGGCTGCGGCGGCCGTCCGCAGCGTCCAGCTGCGGCCATCGCTGGAGGTCATCACCCGCTGGCTCCCGCCCGTGCTGCTCACCGCCACCAGCTGCCCCAGTTGAGGCGCCCAGCAGATGGAGCGCCACTCCTGATCCGCGACAGCCGGGCCGGCTGTCCAGGTGATGCCATCGCGGCTGGTCATCACGCGGTTGCCGGTGCCGCTGCTGGCCACGGCCACCAACAAGCCCAGCGCAGGTGCCCAGCAGATCGAGGTCCAGCTGTTGTCGGCAGGCGTCTGGCGCAGGGTCCAGCTGCGGCCATTCGGTGAGGTCATCACCCGATTCCCAATACCGCTGTCGCTGACGGCGACAAACAGCCCCAGCTCGGCGGCCCAGCAGAGCGCCACCCAGTTGTGCTCCGCCGCTGATGGTTGGGGGCTCCAGCGGATGCCATCGCTTGAGGTCATCACCCGGTTACCGCTGCCGCTACCCGCTACGCAGGCGTAGAGCTGCAGCTCCGGTGACCAGCAGATCGCCTGCCAGCTGTTGTCTGCCGCCGAGCGCACGGTTGACCAAACCACACCGCTGATTCCCAGCACTGGCGGCGGGTTCAGTAGCTCCGCCAATGCCGCTGCCGGCAGTTGGTAGGTGCCGACCTGGGGCCCAGCAGGGCGGGTGATCGCCAGCAGGTCGCCTGGTTGGAGGGTCATCAGCTGCGGTGGTCAGGGCAGGGCCGGCAGGGTGCTCAGGTCCAGCGGCATGTAGTCGCCGGCCGGCTGGGCGGTGGCCAGCGCCGCCTGCAGCTGGGCCGCATCCACCACCCGCCCGGGGGTGCCGTCCCCCAGCGCCAACGGGTCGGCCAGCTGCACCACTCCGGCAGCGGCGGTGGTTGCGGGTTCAACGCTCAGCAGCGGCTGGGCGGGATCGCTCTCATCGACGGCCAGCGGTGCGGCCACCTGGATGCGGATCACGCCGGCGCCATCGGGGCCCAGGGCGGCGTTGGCACTCCAGTTGCTGCCGTCAAACAGCAGGAGATCCCCTTGGGCGATCTCCGCTCCGGCGATGCCGCTCCAGCTCGCCAGGGCAGGACCGCCGGCACTGGCCAAATACACGTCTCCAACAGCGGCATCGGCCGGGGCCTCCGCGGTGGTGGGGTCGATTGCACCCCGGTAGTGCAGTGCGCCGGGAATGGCGGCATGGAGCATGCCATCGGCATCGACCGAGAGGTTGGTGCCGGGCTTGATAGCCCCGATCGCCGCCGCCGTGGCCGGCGTGAGCATGAACGCCTTGACCTCCTCGGCAGTGGCCCGGTAGGGCGTGCTGCCGCGCTGCACCAGCAGCAGGTCGGTGGGCTGGGGCAGGGAACGGCCGGAGGTGCGGCTCTCGGTGGTGGTGGCCATGGCGATCAGTGCAGAAGGGGAGAGAGGTGGAGGGGAGAAATCAGTGCGGCAAGGGGCTGAGCAGGCGCAGGTCCAGCGCAAGCACCACCACCCCGTCGATTGAGGCAACACTCACCAGCGGCGCCAGAGCTTGCACCGAACTGACGCCCCCGGACGGGGGTGGTTCAGGGGTGCCGCCGTCCTGCAGCTGGGCCTGGCCCAGGAAGATCACCCCCTGCGGCCGGCTGCTGCTGCGGCACTGGGCCGTCAGCTCGGCCAGCACAGCCGGATCGGGAGTGGCCATTGGCGCCAGGGCAGTGCTGCTGAGCTGTTGCCAGCCCCCAGCCAGGAATGCGCTGGCCGGGGCAGCGCTGGCTGCTGGGATCAGAGCAGGGCATCCCCCAGCTCCAGGGCCGCCAGATCGGCAGGATCGCTGCTGGCGACACCCGTGCCGTCGCTGGTGGCCGTGCTGCTGCCGCTGGCCTGGGCCTCCAGTGCCGTGGCCTGCTCCACCAGTTCGGCCTTGGTCTGGCTGCCATCGAGCTCCACGCCGTAAACGGTGGAGCAGAACTCGACGATCTGGGCCTTGGTCATCGACTGGAAATCGGTGGCCTCAGTGGCCAGCAGGGCTTCTCCGTCGCTGGTGGTGGTTGCCGCTGACTCCAGCGGCTCACCGGTGGGGGCGGGCTCACCTGCTGCCGGGGCGGGTTCCGTCGCTTCCGGTTGCTCGGGCTCGAGGCCCAGCGCATCCACCAGCTCTGGCTCCGTCACCGGCGCCTCCTGCTCAGGCGGCGCCTGGCCGGGGTCCACCACAGGCTCCGGCGCGTTGTCCTCGGCATCCACCGGTGCCGGGTCATCGCCGCCGCTGGCGGGGCTGAGCAGCTGCCAGCCCAGGGCCTGCCAGCCGGCCAGGTGCACTGGCCAGATCGAGCGGGTCGCACCGTCCTTGCCGATCAGCAGCTGGCTGGGCGGCAGCCCGGAACTGTCGCCGTCTCCGCCCATCACACCGGGATCGGGGGTGACCAGTGGCCGCTGCTCCGGGCCCGATAGGCAAACAGGCGTGGATGCGGGGTTGCTGCTGTCGAGAGGCTGCAGCAGCTCCAGCGGCAGGGCCTCAGCTCCGGCCGCCACGTTGAGGGTGTCGAGTGGGTTGCCCATGGCGCTCACCTCACAGCCCTTGGTTGGCGGTGAGCGCCACGGTCATCCCCATCGGAGTGCCAGGGCTCACCGTCGCCCGCGCCAGTCGCAGGCAGGGCGGCGTGATCAGCTCGCTGTCGGCCGGGTTGATCAGCAGGGCAGCGCCGCTGATGATCGCCTCCACCTTGCCGCCAGCAGCGGGGATGGCGACGGCAGCAGCCGTGATCCAGTTGCCGGTGGTGCCATCGGCCAGCAGTGGAGCGAGCTCCAGCGTCACGGTCACCGCCTCGCTGTGGCCGGGGTGGGATGCCACCAGCACAAAGGAGCTGGTGGCATCGAGATCGGTGCCGAGGTTCACCACATCACCGCTGCTGCGGCTGTGCTCGTAGCAGTCGGTGGCGGAGTGGTTGATCCAGCCGACGAGCACCGTCTGGGCGTCGAGCAGCCGGGTGGCTTGAGAGGTCATCAGGGTTCTCCTGGATGGGGGGTGTTGGGATGAATCGTTCGTGGGTTCAGGCGCTGTCTCAGACCACCAGCGGCATGGGGGCGACGTTGAACAGGCGGGCTGCTGCCTTGCGGTTGCACACCGCAAAGCCCACGTACCAATCCACCCGCGTGCGAAATACCGGCGCGTCGTGCACTTCCCCGAAGTCCCGCACCGAGATGCCGTAGCGGCCCTCGAACGGACCCTGCAGGCCGCAGACCGCCGCATCGCCGAGCACGCAGCAGTAGATGGAGGTGGTGTCGCCCGGTTCGTCGTAACCGAGCACCGCGTTGCCCTCGGCGTCCTCCTCCACCAGCAGGATCTCGACGCCCTCGAAATAGTGCCGGCCGTCGATCACCTCGTAGAGGTCGCCGCCGGCCTGACGGGAGGCGGTGCTGATCTGGCGGCGGGCGGCCTTGCTGGCGATCAGCACCTTGTCGCCGCCGTAGCCGATCACGCTGTCGGTCAGCGCCTCCAGCGCCAGCAGGTTGAGCGTGCTGCCGCCGTTGTCGATCGTCTGGTCGTCGCCAGGCACCAGGCGCTTGCTCAGCCCGTTGAAGGCCCGCGGATCAAAGGTGTCATCGCCATTGATGATCGCGGCTTCCAGGGTGAGGCGCATCGAGCGCACCTTCATCTCGGTCTGGGCAGCGCGGGCCTCGGGGCCCTGCAGGTCCACGATCGAGCGGTCCACATCCAGGTCGCCGCCGAACAGGTGCACGAACTCCGAATCGGAGTTGATCACCCCGTAGCTCTGGCGGTAGCCCTCGTTCACTGCCCGGAAACCGACGCGCGGCAGCTTGGTTTCAGCAGGGAAGCTCAGCGAGCCGCCCACGAGGTTGCGGAAGGGCAGGCGGCGCAACAGTTCACCCTCCGCAAAGGTCTTGAGCACCGCCAGCTGTTCAGCGCGGCGGGCGTATTTCTGCGCCTCGATCAAGGTCAGGCCCAAGGGCACGCTCCCGGGGCCTGGCCCCAGTGACAACAGGATCTGTTGCCATGTCGCGCAAAGACCGGCGGCTGGTGGTCAGTTCAGGGCATGGCGTGTCGGCTGGCGGCGAGGGCAGCAGGCGCTCCGCAGGATGCCCCGTCATGGCGGGGCGCGGTGGTCGCGTCCTCTCTGCATCACCGCCATGGCCACCACACCCGTTGCCCCGGCCTGCCCGATCCGCCTGGTCTCCTTCCGTCTGTCTGCCAAGGGCAGCACGGAGGCGCGGCGCCTGTTCCTCGATGGCGAGGGGCACATCTGCGCAGATCCCCACTGGCTGCCGCGGGAGCAGGCCCTGCTGCTGGCGCACAATCAGCAGCTGATCTGGGGATCAGCTGCCCGGGTGCTCGTGCTCTAAGCCCCCCAGGGTCAGCGGGTTCGGGATCGCTGGCCCTCCCTCCCTGGCCATGGACTCCTCCAGGGCGTCCATCCAATCCGACAGGAGCCGGTGCTTGTTCTTGCCTTCCAGCGAGGCCGCCGGCACCGCCCGGGCGACGGCACCAGGCTGGAGGGCCTGAACGATGTCCACCGCATATGCCTCGTCGAGGGACTGGACCATCTCGATGCCAAAGCCCTCGTCAGTGCAGAAAAACACCGCGTAGTGGATGGGGCCTCCGGCTCAGCACAACTCCTTGGTAGCCATGCGGGTCCCCGGATGCCAGCACCTGGCGGCGTGATCAGCTCAGTGGCCACTGCGCTGGGGGTGACCGAAAGCGGTGAGATACGCCAAGAGGGGCGTGCTCAGGCTTGGCCAAGAGCAACGACCGCAGCTGCTGTGGGTGCAGAGTCTGTTGATAGCTGGAAGCAATGGCGTTGACTACTCCAACTCTCGCCTTGTGTATCGGGCTGGACAGGTGGCTTGCAGACTCATGAACCACAGCTAGCCTTGGCTCACAGCGACTCAAAAGTCAGGTGAGAGCTGGAGTTGGTTAGATAAAGGAAGCGGAGCCTACCTTGGTTAACGGAAAGAGGCACGACGATCCACCTGGTTCTCGGGACCATCCAATAAAGAGTTGGGCGTATCGCGGGACATCCTCGGCCTCTCCCTATAGTGACTGAACAAGCTGAACCCCATGACTGGACAATCCCTTTTAGAAGACCCTCTAATCAAACAGGCCATATCCAAGATATCCGAGCGATCCGAGAAGCAGACAGAAGTTGAAAAGATTCAAGCAAGCTTTGTCGACACTGGAATTATTGGACAGCTTGATAATAGAAATAGTCAAATCTTGTTTGGGCGCAGGGGCACGGGGAAGACACATGCGCTAAAGTTTCTTGAAGAGTTGCTTCGGAAGAAATCTAAATCATGCATAGTCTATATTGACTGCCGAACTCTTGGCAGTACAGCTCAGTTCTCTGATGAAAGCATAGCTCTACCAAGAAGATGCTTGATGCTCTTTAAAGACATGCTAGACCCTATTCTTAGCGAGCTTTACACCTGGATAATCTCAACTTTTACAGAAGAGGAAGGTGCATACCAATATCTTGAATATATAAGTCAACTTGAGCAGGTCGCGGTTGCACTCTCAACTTCACAGAGGAGGGATTCGATTGAAATAACAAATCAGAATGAATCGAAGAATGAGGCTGGAGCAAGTCTGAGTATTTCGGGCTCGCCAAACATAGGTCTCAAAGGCTCTCAAGTATCAAGTGGAATCACTTCCACAAAAGAGACCTATCAAGTTACTCACCAAGAAAAGATTCACTTTCCAGACCTGCATGTGCAACTCTCCAGCCTTCTAGATGAAACCAAGTCCGAGCTAGTCGTTTTAATTGATGAATGGGCCTCCATTCCTATTGACTTACAACCCTTCTTGGCAGAATTTCTAAGGAGAGGGCTGCTTCCTGTCACAAGATGTACTCTAAAGATAGCGTCACTAGAACATAGATCCTCGTTTCGCACTCGCCTAAACGACAATGATATCGGACTTGAAGTCGGCGCGGACATTTCTGCGGGACTGGACCTTGATGATTACTATGTCCTCGATAGAAATCAGAACCAAGTCCTGTCCTTCTACGCTAGCATATTGTTTAGACATTTACAGATTTATTTACCGGGCGATTACTTGAGTGATCAATACTCCATTAACACCTCTACTGATTTCATCGCGGCATGCTTTTCAAGTGAAGAATCTTTTAAGGAAATCGCGAGAGCTGCCGAGGGAGTAGTTCGTGACTTGATTAATATCTTCAGACTTGCTTTCTTTAATTCTGCAAAACGCGGTAGGCCAAAGATAGATAAGTCTGCAATCAGGAACGAAGCTCGTGAATGGTATGAAAAAGATAAGTCAGCCTATCTTGACGATAAAATGGAGGAAGTGCTGACTCGCATTATCCATGATGTGATTGGTACGCGGCAAGCAAGAGCATTTCTGGCATCGCGAACAGTTCAAAAACATCCATTGTTGCAGCGATTATTTGACGCGCGCGTTTTACACCTTGTGCAACGTGGATATGCCGACAAGGACAACCCAGGGGTAAGATACAATATATACTGTATTGACTATGGGGCTTATGTCGATCTTATAGGAACAAAAAGCCAGCCACAGCTTGATCTTGTTTTGGAGGAAGATGCTGAAACGTCTGCAGACGGCCCAATAGTTCCACTGGACGACAAGCGAAGCATTAGGCGTATTATTCTTCCAGAAGAAATTTTAGATTAGCCATCCAATTATACGCGGCTTTGACCCCCAACAACAAGATGCATCGGGCGGCAAGCGAGGGTAATTGCTATATTTCGAAGATGCGTACCGCCGCTGATCTTGAGCGTTGTAACCACATCTGAGGGCGGGTCCCGCGCAGTAGAGATCGTGGAACAGGTGATCAGCGCCGGTCAGCCGGTGCTGTAACGAGGCTGGCAAGGGCAGTGGTCAGCACCACGACCGATGACCACCACGATGAGCGCCGAGCGGTTTGCCGATCGCTTCCGCTTCTACCGCGACCAGCCGCAGCAACAACGCGGCGGGACCTATCAGGGAAGTTGTCCGCTCGGGGTGCTGAGCTGAGCACCGAGATGGACTGTACTGCGAGTTGAGGTTCAGGGGCCGCACGGCCGGGGTGTTGTTGTCATCGATGGCTGTCTTCGGTCGGGGTTGGGGCGTCCGGCCCCTGATCGCGGCTGTTGCCGATCGCGCCCTTGGAGGGGCGCCATCGGACAGCCACGGGGGCCTGGATTGTTGAGGGTCAAGCAGCCACAGGTTTCTGCGGTCGGGGATGGTTGATGCTCACAACCTGTGGCTGTAACCAGTTGCGGGGTGGCCGGCTCCAGCGCTGAGGATGCCTCTGCCGAGCTTCCTCATAGGTCTGTTGGCGGATGGCGCAGATCGCGTCAGCCTGGCCGTAATGGCGCTGATTGGGCGTCACGTACTTGATGCCGCTGTGCCGGTGCTCAGCGTTGTACCACTCGACAAAGCCATCCACCCAGGCTTTCACCGAAAGCAGATCCCGGAATCGCCTGAGCGGATAACTCTGGTGGTATTTCATCGTGCGGAACCACGACTCGGCATAGGCGTTGTCATTGCTGACGCGTGGCCTCGAGAACGAAAGCGACACCCCCAGCTCCGCCATCTTGGCCGCCAGAGTGAATGAGCGCATGGGGGCGCCATTGTCCGAGTGCAGGACCGCAGCAGTCTCCTTGCTGATCCCTTCATCGCGGCAGACACGATCAAAGAATGCGCTGGCCAACTCGCTACATTCATGCTCATGCACCTCTGCGCCGAGGATGCGCCGGCTCCATACATCCATCACCATGTAGAGGTAATAGAACTGCCCCTTCACGGGGCCGGGGAGGAGGGTGATATCCCAGGCCAGTACTTGATGGATGCCCGTTGCTTCCAACACCGGAACCTCCCTGGGCTCACGCGGCAGGCGGGTTCTGCCACGGTGGTTCAGCAGACCCTCTTGCCGCATGATGCGGTAAATCGTGGACTCTGAACCCACATAGATTCGCTCCTCGGCAAGGATGGCCACGATCTGGGCGGGAGTGAGGTCCGCGAATCGCGGATCATTGACGATGTGAATTAAGCGCTGCCGCTCTTCTGGTGTGAATCGGTGCGCCACATTCCGTGGAGATCCTTTGCGGCGATCCTGGCTGAATCCATGTGTCTGGAACGCAATGCCCCAGCGCCGTAGCGTGCGTGAGCAGATACCGATCAGATCTGCAATCGCCGTGGCAGAAGCCCCTTCTTTGAGACCTTCTCGGAACAATTCCATCAGCTGGCTTCTATCCTCTGGCGGGATCATTGTTCCTCGTCCCGTGGCCACAGCTGATCGAGCTTTTTTGAGAGCATCAGCAGTGTTGCCGCCTCCGAGAGAGCCTTCTCCTTCTTCTCCAATTCGCGTTGTAAGCGGCGATTCTGGCGAATCAGCTCCTGATTCTTACGCTGAAGTTCTCGCTGATCAGCCATGCTCGGAGCGCTGGGGCCATTGGCATCCTCGGCGGCCTGCCGCCAGCGGGCAAGCTGTTTGGGGTAGAGGCCCCGCTCACGGCAGAAGGCCCCGAGATCAGGGCCACTCAGGCCGGCCGCCTGGATCACAGCGGCCAGCTTGTCGAGAGCGCTCCACTGCTCCGGCGGCTTGGTGGTGGCTGGCACGAGCTGACCCTGCTTCTGCCACTGGCTGCGCCAGTTGTAGAGGGTCTGGGTCGTGATCCCGGTGGAGCGGGCGATCTCGGCCACGCTCTCCCGGTTTGGCGGGCTCATGCGCTGGCGGACTTGGTCCCGCACAGCGGTGTCATAGGTCGGTTTCATGGTCGTCGGTTTGGCCCCCTGGTGGATGGGTCAGACCGAGCGGACAACTTTCCTGACGCAGGGGGCGGCGTGCAGCAGCTGTATGCCGCCATCAGCAGCAGCGACCAGGGCAGCGCGATCCTCGATGAGCAGGCGCCCTGGGCAGTCACCTTCAGTGAGCAGCCACCCCAGCCGCCAGCTCCAGCCGGTGGCCTCGATCCCCGCGGCTCAGAGGAGGTCGGCATGGTCGGCCCACAGAAGCCGGCACCGGTCAGGCCCCAGGGCTGATTCAAAGTGTGTCACAGGTGCTCTGGCCTGAGCCGCCGGCATGGGGTTTGTTGGGTGGTATCGCCCCTTCCTTGTGCCCGAAACCGCCTCTGCCGCAACTGATCTTGATCTGATCAGCTTCCTCAAGGCGATACCGGATGCGCGCATGCGGCGTGGGGTGCGCATTCCGGCCTGGTACCTGCTGCTGGTGGCGGTGCTGGGCATCCTGAGCGGCTGCGAAAGCCTGCGGGATCTGGAACGCTTTGCCCGTCGGCACCACGGCGTACTCACCGAGGCGCTGGGCCTGGAGCTGCGGCGGCCCCCATCGGATTCAGCGTTCCGCTACTTCTTCCTGCAGGTGGATGTGGCGGCCCTGTGCGCGGCCATCCGTGATTGGACGATCGCCCAGATCCCAGGTGGTGCAGCGGATCTCGATCAGCTGGTGTGTGACGGCAAGACCCTGAGGGGCTCGATCGAGACCACACCCGCCGGTGGTTCGGCGTTCATTGCCCAGGTGACGCTGTACTCAGCTGCCTTGGGTGTGGCGATCTCTCAGGCCTGCTACGCCACTGGCGCGAACCACGAGCGGGCAGTGCTGAAACAGCTGCTGGGCGAGCTCGACCTGGAGGGGGTACTGATCCAGGCGGATGCGCTCCACACCCAGAAACCTTTTTTCAACAGCTCACCGAGCAGGGGGCCGACTTCCTCCTGACGGTGAAAGCCAACCAGAAGACACTGCATCGCCAGATCCGATGCCAGTTTCAGGGGAAACGCCACATCCCTTTGGTGGCAACGGATCATGAGATCAGCCACGGCCGCGACATCACCTGGACGCTCCGCGCCAAAGCGGCACCGGAGCACATCCGTGAGGCCTGGAGCGGCACCAGTTGGATTGTGGAGATGGCCGCCGTCGGGACCCGCGACGGCAAGACCTTCCGGAGCGGCGTCCCAGCAAGTGGTGTAACTCAGGAGGATCAGCCCCGGCGTAGCCGGGGCTGACGGCTCACCTCCCTCAGATTTCAGCTGTGGCAATGGGTGGGCCGGTCTGTGACCCTGTTCGGAGAACTACCACCAAACCGAACACAGACCATGACCCTCACCCATAGTGGCGCCTCCGAGCTGAGCCAGCTCATGGAGGGCACCACCGCTGGCGCCCTGATCCCAGAGATCGTGCGCCGGGGTTTCCAGGACCTGCTGGAAGCCGAGGTTTCTGCCCTCACGGGCGCTCAACTCCATGAGCGCTGCCCCGATCAGCGCTCCACCCATCGCAACGGCTACCGGGAGCGGCTGCTCACCACCCAGGTGGGCGACCTCAGCCTGGCCATTCCCAGGTTGCGGCAGGGCAGCTTCTTTCCCAGCTGGCTGGAGCCACGCCGCCGGGTGGACAAGGCGCTCTACGCCGTGGTGATGGAGGCCTACACCGGCGGGATCTCCACCCGCAAGGTCGACGCCCTGGTGGAGGCGCTGGGCGGGGCCAGCGGCATCTCCAAATCGGAGGTGAGCCGCATCTGCCAGGGGCTCGATGAGCAGGTGAAAGCCTTTCTGGGCCGGCCGCTTGACCATGCCCGCTTTCCCTACGTCTACCTCGACGCCACCTACCTCCACGGCCGCCTGGGCCGAAATATGCAGGTGGTGTCGCGGGCGGTGGTGGTGGCGATCGGCATCAATGCCCTCGGCTACCGCGAAGTTCTCGGCATTGCCGTGGGCGACAGCGAGGCGGAGGGCTTCTGGCGTCAGTTCCTGGGCTCACTCAAGGAGCGTGGCCTCGACGGCACCCGCCTGGAGCGGCGTCCCAGCAAGTGGTGTAACTCAGGAGGATCAGCCCCGGCGTAGCCGGGGCTGACGGCTCACCTCCCTCAGATTTCAGCTGTGGCAATGGGTGGGCCGGTCTGTGACCCTGTTCGGAGAACTACCACCAAACCGAACACAGACCATGACCCTCACCCATAGTGGCGCCTCCGAGCTGAGCCAGCTCATGGAGGGCACCACCGCTGGCGCCCTGATCCCAGAGATCGTGCGCCGGGGTTTCCAGGACCTGCTGGAAGCCGAGGTTTCTGCCCTCACGGGCGCTCAACTCCATGAGCGCTGCCCCGATCAGCGCTCCACCCATCGCAACGGCTACCGGGAGCGGCTGCTCACCACCCAGGTGGGCGACCTCAGCCTGGCCATTCCCAGGTTGCGGCAGGGCAGCTTCTTTCCCAGCTGGCTGGAGCCACGCCGCCGGGTGGACAAGGCGCTCTACGCCGTGGTGATGGAGGCCTACACCGGCGGGATCTCCACCCGCAAGGTCGACGCCCTGGTGGAGGCGCTGGGCGGGGCCAGCGGCATCTCCAAATCGGAGGTGAGCCGCATCTGCCAGGGGCTCGATGAGCAGGTGAAAGCCTTTCTGGGCCGGCCGCTTGACCATGCCCGCTTTCCCTACGTCTACCTCGACGCCACCTACCTCCACGGCCGCCTGGGCCGAAATATGCAGGTGGTGTCGCGGGCGGTGGTGGTGGCGATCGGCATCAATGCCCTCGGCTACCGCGAAGTTCTCGGCATTGCCGTGGGCGACAGCGAGGCGGAGGGCTTCTGGCGTCAGTTCCTGGGCTCACTCAAGGAGCGTGGCCTCGACGGCACCCGCCTGGTGATCTCGGATGCCCACCTGGGCCTGACGGCAGCGATCAAGCGGATGTTCCAGGGCAGTAGCTGGCAGAGGTGCCGGGTGCACTTCCTGCGCAACCTGCTGAGCCATGTGCCCAAGGCCGGCCAGGACATGGTGGCCGCTGCCATGAAAGCGGTGTTCGTGATCCAGGCTCCAGATCAGGTGCGCGCCCACTGGCAGCGGGTCACCGAGATGCTGCGCAAGCAGTTCCCCGGCGCCGTGCCCGTGATGGAAGCCGCCCGGGACGACGTGCTGGCCTTCCTGCACTTCCCCCAGGAGCACTGGCGCAAGGTCTGGAGCACCAACCCGCTCGAGCGCCTCAACAAGGAGATCAAACGCCGCACCAACGTGGTCGGCATCTTCCCCAATGATCCAGCGATCGTGCGCCTGGTGGGCAGCCAGCTGCTGGAGCAGCAGGAGGAATGGCAGCTGGAGCGTCGCCGCTTCTTCTCTGAGGCCACCATGGCCAAGATCCCAGAGCCAGAAGAGCCCTTGGAGCTCACCGATGCAGATCCGAACGCCCAGCCGGCTGCAACCATCAGCTGAAGCGCACCAGCTTCTACCTCGATCTACACAGAACACATCGATCGCTGAGTTGCCAATTCAGCGATCAGGGTTCATAATGGATCAATGGAGCTGCGCAATCAGCTTCCAAGCAGTCATCCCCTGACTGCTCCTGTTCACCCTCCGGAGAGGGTCACAGGACCTCCTGAGTTACACCACTCGGAGGGGCGCTACCCCATGGCGAACGATCCGTTCGTTGCAGTCGTTGATCACTGACTCTGGCAGGCGCTTCCGGAAATAGACCATCATCGATGGATCGAACGGTGCGCAGAACTGGAATGCTTCCAATCCAATGAAGAATTGAAGGTACGGATTCTCCTTGATCTGCTCGACCAGCTCTTCGTCTGTGATCACCAGGCGAGCCTTGATGATCAGTGCACCCAGTGCCATTCGAAATGGCTTGGCAGGCGCCCCAAAGCCTTTGCAGAACTGCGACGCGTAGTCGTCCTCCAACTCATTCCAGGGAATGAGCTCCGCGAGCTTGATCCAGCGATTTTCCCCAGAGAGCTGGCCACCGAACGGCAAGAAGAAATCCTCAAACGAGAGCTGATGACGATGCTCGCGTCGATACATGTGGAAAACTCTGGGCTGCTTTTCGGCGATATCGAGCCGAATTGCGTACATTCTACAGTCGAAGACTGTTCAGATCCATTGCAGTGCAGCTGCTCTGCCCTTTCTCAGGAGGCCCTAAGTCAATCCATGCCAACATCAGATAGGACAGGAATTTTCAATACGCTTGGCTCAGCTCAAAATGACTGAATTAGGCGATTAGGAATCCCAGAAAGAGTCTGAGAGCCAGGTGACTTAACAACCAAAGATGATTATGAAAGACAGCAGAGACTGCCTTATTTCTCAGTAGCCAATAAATTATAATATTTTATTATCATGAAGTTAGAATAAAGTATAAGATTATATACATAGAATCGGGCCCTTCAAGGGAGACTCGTCAGCGTCAATAGGTCGTATAACCTTGGCTTACGACTTCAATACGCATTCAGGAATGGGGTCAAGCAAAAGAGCAGATAATACAAATCAAATGAAGTTCAATCGTGCAACAAGCCAAGCTCGAAAGCCCTGCCAAGGTTTTTAATAGTCGGTGAAAGTTTTTGAAACTCTTTAGAGAGCTCACTGGGAACGCTCAATACCTCTTCTTGAGAGGCGCCAATTTCCTTGTTGTGTTGGTAAACCAGCTGACAGTTGGCAAAATAGCCGTCCACAAGAGAGAGGCAAGCTGGAAACTTAACAGGTTCAGTAGCAGATTGAAAAGTGTGCTGATCTGAGGACATGGATAATAAGTCAATTAACATAAGGCCTTGGCCTGTCGTCATCTTAAAGGTCAAGTCATCAGATGGACAGGTTGATACACCTCTTCACATATGTAGTAAATATTACATAAATTATTCAAGCCATGATCGCTTGCATAGTGTTTCAGGAATCGAACAGGGTGGCCGGCTGAATGGACCTGTGAGCAGCAGCATCTTCAAATCGACAGCGGCGTCCCAGCAAGTGGTGTAACTCAGGAGGATCAGCCCCGGCGTAGCCGGGGCTGACGGCTCACCTCCCTCAGATTTCAGCTGTGGCAATGGGTGGGCCGGTCTGTGACCCTGTTCGGAGAACTACCACCAAACCGAACACAGACCATGACCCTCACCCATAGTGGCGCCTCCGAGCTGAGCCAGCTCATGGAGGGCACCACCGCTGGCGCCCTGATCCCAGAGATCGTGCGCCGGGGTTTCCAGGACCTGCTGGAAGCCGAGGTTTCTGCCCTCACGGGCGCTCAACTCCATGAGCGCTGCCCCGATCAGCGCTCCACCCATCGCAACGGCTACCGGGAGCGGCTGCTCACCACCCAGGTGGGCGACCTCAGCCTGGCCATTCCCAGGTTGCGGCAGGGCAGCTTCTTTCCCAGCTGGCTGGAGCCACGCCGCCGGGTGGACAAGGCGCTCTACGCCGTGGTGATGGAGGCCTACACCGGCGGGATCTCCACCCGCAAGGTCGACGCCCTGGTGGAGGCGCTGGGCGGGGCCAGCGGCATCTCCAAATCGGAGGTGAGCCGCATCTGCCAGGGGCTCGATGAGCAGGTGAAAGCCTTTCTGGGCCGGCCGCTTGACCATGCCCGCTTTCCCTACGTCTACCTCGACGCCACCTACCTCCACGGCCGCCTGGGCCGAAATATGCAGGTGGTGTCGCGGGCGGTGGTGGTGGCGATCGGCATCAATGCCCTCGGCTACCGCGAAGTTCTCGGCATTGCCGTGGGCGACAGCGAGGCGGAGGGCTTCTGGCGTCAGTTCCTGGGCTCACTCAAGGAGCGTGGCCTCGACGGCACCCGCCTGGTGATCTCGGATGCCCACCTGGGCCTGACGGCAGCGATCAAGCGGATGTTCCAGGGCAGTAGCTGGCAGAGGTGCCGGGTGCACTTCCTGCGCAAGGTAGCGCCCCTCCGAGTGGTGTAACTCAGGAGGTCCTGTGACCCTCTCCGGAGGGTGAACAGGAGCAGTCAGGGGATGACTGCTTGGAAGCTGATTGCGCAGCTCCATTGATCCATTATGAACCCTGATCGCTGAATTGGCAACTCAGCGATCGATGTGTTCTGTGTAGATCGAGGTAGAAGCTGGTGCGCTTCAGCTGATGGTTGCAGCCGGCTGGGCGTTCGGATCTGCATCGGTGAGCTCCAAGGGCTCTTCTGGCTCTGGGATCTTGGCCATGGTGGCCTCAGAGAAGAAGCGGCGACGCTCCAGCTGCCATTCCTCCTGCTGCTCCAGCAGCTGGCTGCCCACCAGGCGCACGATCGCTGGATCATTGGGGAAGATGCCGACCACGTTGGTGCGGCGTTTGATCTCCTTGTTGAGGCGCTCGAGCGGGTTGGTGCTCCAGACCTTGCGCCAGTGCTCCTGGGGGAAGTGCAGGAAGGCCAGCACGTCGTCCCGGGCGGCTTCCATCACGGGCACGGCGCCGGGGAACTGCTTGCGCAGCATCTCGGTGACCCGCTGCCAGTGGGCGCGCACCTGATCTGGAGCCTGGATCACGAACACCGCTTTCATGGCAGCGGCCACCATGTCCTGGCCGGCCTTGGGCACATGGCTCAGCAGGTTGCGCAGGAAGTGCACCCGGCACCTCTGCCAGCTACTGCCCTGGAACATCCGCTTGATCGCTGCCGTCAGGCCCAGGTGGGCATCCGAGATCACCAGGCGGGTGCCGTCGAGGCCACGCTCCTTGAGTGAGCCCAGGAACTGACGCCAGAAGCCCTCCGCCTCGCTGTCGCCCACGGCAATGCCGAGAACTTCGCGGTAGCCGAGGGCATTGATGCCGATCGCCACCACCACCGCCCGCGACACCACCTGCATATTTCGGCCCAGGCGGCCGTGGAGGTAGGTGGCGTCGAGGTAGACGTAGGGAAAGCGGGCATGGTCAAGCGGCCGGCCCAGAAAGGCTTTCACCTGCTCATCGAGCCCCTGGCAGATGCGGCTCACCTCCGATTTGGAGATGCCGCTGGCCCCGCCCAGCGCCTCCACCAGGGCGTCGACCTTGCGGGTGGAGATCCCGCCGGTGTAGGCCTCCATCACCACGGCGTAGAGCGCCTTGTCCACCCGGCGGCGTGGCTCCAGCCAGCTGGGAAAGAAGCTGCCCTGCCGCAACCTGGGAATGGCCAGGCTGAGGTCGCCCACCTGGGTGGTGAGCAGCCGCTCCCGGTAGCCGTTGCGATGGGTGGAGCGCTGATCGGGGCAGCGCTCATGGAGTTGAGCGCCCGTGAGGGCAGAAACCTCGGCTTCCAGCAGGTCCTGGAAACCCCGGCGCACGATCTCTGGGATCAGGGCGCCAGCGGTGGTGCCCTCCATGAGCTGGCTCAGCTCGGAGGCGCCACTATGGGTGAGGGTCATGGTCTGTGTTCGGTTTGGTGGTAGTTCTCCGAACAGGGTCACAGACCGGCCCACCCATTGCCACAGCTGAAATCTGAGGGAGGTGAGCCGTCAGCCCCGGCTACGCCGGGGCTGATCCTCCTGAGTTACACCACTTGCTGGGACGCCGCTCTGCGCAACCTGCTGAGCCATGTGCCCAAGGCCGGCCAGGACATGGTGGCCGCTGCCATGAAAGCGGTGTTCGTGATCCAGGCTCCAGATCAGGTGCGCGCCCACTGGCAGCGGGTCACCGAGATGCTGCGCAAGCAGTTCCCCGGCGCCGTGCCC
Organism: Synechococcus sp. CBW1107; assembly: GCF_015841355.1. Taxonomy (NCBI): domain Bacteria; kingdom Bacillati; phylum Cyanobacteriota; class Cyanophyceae; order Synechococcales; family Synechococcaceae; genus Synechococcus; species Synechococcus sp. CBW1107. The sequence continues at coordinate 3,036,629 of NZ_CP064908.1, read as the reverse complement.
GTGATGGAAGCCGCCCGGGACGACGTGCTGGCCTTCCTGCACTTCCCCCAGGAGCACTGGCGCAAGGTCTGGAGCACCAACCCGCTCGAGCGCCTCAACAAGGAGATCAAACGCCGCACCAACGTGGTCGGCATCTTCCCCAATGATCCAGCGATCGTGCGCCTGGTGGGCAGCCAGCTGCTGGAGCAGCAGGAGGAATGGCAGCTGGAGCGTCGCCGCTTCTTCTCTGAGGCCACCATGGCCAAGATCCCAGAGCCAGAAGAGCCCTTGGAGCTCACCGATGCAGATCCGAACGCCCAGCCGGCTGCAACCATCAGCTGAAGCGCACCAGCTTCTACCTCGATCTACACAGAACACATCGATCGCTGAGTTGCCAATTCAGCGATCAGGGTTCATAATGGATCAATGGAGCTGCGCAATCAGCTTCCAAGCAGTCATCCCCTGACTGCTCCTGTTCACCCTCCGGAGAGGGTCACAGGACCTCCTGAGTTACACCACTCGGAGGGGCGCTACCAAATCGACGCGCATGCTGCTGGAAATGACCCAGCACGCTGTACTTGGCACCATCCGGGGACCTGCATGACAACGATAAGGTCAGCATTCCAACACATAAAGCTGCACGATATGTTTGAGGTGTGCTAGTGATAGTTTAGGACTCATATCTTAACAAGCACTAGGCGTGCGAGTCCAGGCAAAAAAGAGCACTGGATTGCAACATTAAAGCTAGTATTAATTAAGAATAATAAAGACCACTTTTCAGGAAACAGCATTTAACGGCCGAAAGGCATAAGCAAGTCTGATCACAGAAAAGCTAACGACAGACCAAAGAGTTCTAAGAATAAAACTTATGGTGAGGACCATGAAACTTCTTCAAAGTCGGCACTTTCCCCCCTCTATCAAAAAGAGGACAACCCGAATTCCCGAACCTTGTAACTACACGGGTGTCAGATGGGATCGATTGATGCGACCTGTGTACAAGGACTTCAAGGCTGATGTCCACCAGCGGAAGGGTCTTCGCACAATCAGAGTCTGCGGAGTTGCCCTGGAGCGGTGACTTTCAGGGAAGGTGTCACTCCTTCGCTGCCACTCAGGCGGCCTGGATTAAGAGTAGCGCCAGGATCGGTATTGGGTCTTCTTCTGGTGGCTTGTTGATCCACACTTCTTCGGATTGACGCCAGCAGCGGGTGCTTCGGCTCCAGCGTCTTGGATGGGAGTGACGGGCCTTCTCGTAGACCTCGGCTCGCTGTTGGCAAATTGCCTTCGCGGCTCCACTGTGGCGCTGGTGGGGCGTCACGAAATTGATGCCACTGCGGTGGTGCCGGTGGTTGTACCAATCCACAAAGGCCGCCACCCACTCGCACGCCTCGTCTTTGCCGGCAAAGGGCCGGCTCGGGTAGTCGGGCCGGTACTTGACCGTTCGGAACAAGGATTCCGAGTAGGGGTTGTCATTGGAGACTCTCGGCCTGGAGAAGGATCTGAGCACTCCCATTTCCTCCAGGCGTGATTCCAGCGTGGCTCCGCGCATGGCGTTGCCGTTGTCGGCGTGGAGGACCAGGGGCTGGTGGCCCTGACGGCGGCCAAAGCCGCTGGGCCCCCGGTAGCGCTCCTTGAGACAGGCCCGCTGCACCAGATCCGCCGCGATCTCAGCCGACTCCACCTCGGCCACATCCCAGGCCACCACCTTGCGACTCCAGACGTCGACCACCAGATAGAGATACAGCCACACACCCCGCACCGTGGTCGGCAAAAAGCTGATATCCCAGCTCCAAACCCGGTTTGGGCCATCCGCCCTGAGGCGCGGCACGGAGCGCGGTTCCTGCGGCAGCCGGGCCCGCCCACGTCGGTGGCACTGCCCTGCCTGGTGCAAGACCCGATAGAAGCTGCTCTCGGAGCCGATGTAGAGGCCCTGATCCGCCAGCGCCGGCACGATCTGACCCGGCGGCAGCGAGGTGTACTCCGGCTGGTTGCACGTCAGCAGGATCCGCTGGCGCTCCTCCTCACTCAGACGGTGAACGACCAGGCGAGGACTGCCTTTACGGCGGTCCTCACTGAGGGGGTCGGGGTTTTCTGGACCAGGGCCATCGTTAACCTCTGAGGCGGGGCACCGCCCCGACTGTCAAGCGACATCCGCTTTTGGTCCTCCGGCGACACGAAAACTGGTCCACCTGATGGCTTGCTGATGGGGGCCTTACGGCTGCCCTTGGATCGGTGTTTCATCGGTGGGTGTCGTGTCGTTGTTGTTGGCTGCGGCATCTGTGCCGCTTGATCCGGGTTCCCCTTAGGCCTTCTCACCGGGCGGTGGTGGCCGTAGGCCAGCGCTGTCCGGTGAGGAGGAACCGCCCGCCTGCGGGCGGATCAGGCCGCTGCGCCGCTTCTCCCTGAGCCGGTAGCTGTCGCCCCGGATCGTCAGCACGTGGCTGTGGTGCAGCAGCCGGTCGAGGATCGCTGTGGCGACCACCTGATCGCCAAACACCTCGCCCCATTCCATGACGGGGCGGTTGGAGGTGATCAGCACGCTGCCGCGCTGGTAGCAGCGGGAGATCAGCTGGAAGAACAGGTACGCAGCGTTCGGCTCCAGCGGCAGGTAGCCCAGCTCATCGATGATCAGCAGCCGGGTTTTGGCGTACTGCGTCAGCCGGCCCTCCAGGGCGTGCTGCGCCTGGGCCTTGGCCAGGGCGCTGATCAGCTCCATGGCACCGACGTACTGGACGCTGTGACCGAGACGCACCGCCTCCCGGCCCAGCGCCACCGCCAGGTGGGTCTTGCCCACACCCGGCGGCCCGAGCAGCAGCAGGGTGTCGCCGTTGGCCACCCAGCGGCAGGTGGCCAACTCACGGATCTGGGCCGGGTCGATCGACGGCTGGGCCTCGAAATCGAACGCTTCCAGCGTGCGCACATAGGGGAAGCGCGCCAGCCGCAGCGCCATCTCCATCCGCAGCTGGTCTTTGCGTGCCACCTCGGCCGCGCACAGCCAGGCCAGGGCCTCGCGCAGGTTCATCTCCCGCCTTGCCGCTTCCTCCAGCAGCGCATCGAGGCGGTCGCGGATTGCTGGGAGCCGTAGGCGGGTGAGCATTGCCTCCAGCTCCTCGGTCGGTACCGGTGGTATCGCCGCTGTGGATCGGTTGCGTGGGTTGGTGGGACTCATGCCGCCACCTCCCCGATCAGCTCGGCATAAACCGCCAGAGGCCGGGCCAGTTCAGAGCTGCGGACCGGGCGCTGCTCCTGATCACGTCTTGCGTTGCCATCCCGCAGCGATCGCTCCGCCTCGCGCTGCTGCCGTTGCGGCAGCAGGCCCTCCCAATGGCCGTCGATCACCTGGCGGCTGCGGCTACCGGGCCGCTGGCGCCTGTGCTCAGCGACGATCCGGCCGCCGTGGCGGATCAGTACCTGTTGATCGCGCACCAGCACGCTCACCCGCTGACGGATCAGCGCCTGCGGCGCCGAGTACCAGTTCGCCTCCACCTCCACGCAGCAGTCGCTGTGCACGATCCGCACCAGCTCCCGCTCCGCCAGGAACGACGGCTTGGCCTCCAGCGGCTGCAACGCCTGGGCTTCTGCCCGCACAAACCGGTCCAGCGGCGCCTCGCCGGTGGTGCCGTGCACCCGCAGGTCGGCCACCTCGCGGGTCCAGCGCACCAGATGGGCCTCAAACTCCGCCCAGCTGCTGAACTCCCGCCCAGCGATGGCGTTCCTCTTGACGTACGCCACCCCACGCTCGTCCTTGCCTTTGGTTCTGGCCCGGTACGGCCGACAGGCACGGGGCTTGAACCCCCAGTAACGGGCGAACTCCTCCAGCCGCTCGGCAAAAACCAGGATGTTGCGCTCGGGATCGTGCTGGCTCACCAGCGCACGGGCGTTATCCACCAGCACCTCCTGCGGTACCCCGCCCCAGTGGCGGAAACCCTCCTCCAGGGCCTGGAGCCAGTGGTCCTGCTTCTCGCTGCGGAATGCCCGCACCAGCAGCCGGCGCGAGTACCCCAGGGTGAGCACCGCCAGGTGCACCCGCACCCGCTCGCCGCCAATGCTCACCAGGCACTGGCCAAAGTCTGCCTGCAGTTGCCGGCCCGGCGGGGTCTCAAACCGCACCGTCGCCAGGGCCGCGTTGCGCAGCTCCCGCCGCCACGGCTCCACGGCACGCTCCACTGTCCGCAGGCTCACCTCGATTCCCTTCTCACTGGCCAGCTCCTGCCGCACCACATCGGCATTGCCGCGGTGGGCCATAAACCGCTGCCGCAGCCACTCCCGTTGGCCATCGAGAACCGTGTTGCGGCAGGGCTTCCCGTAGGGCTGCCAGCCACCCTGCCGCAGGTACTTGCGCACCGTCTCCGGTGAACAGCCCAGTTCTTTAGCAATCCGCCTCCGGCCCCAACCTGCTGCCGATAGCCGTCGCATCGCCTCCACGTCCTGAGGGGTCTGCACAGCTGTCTCCAGAACCATCGGCTCCAGAGATGGCGCCCCTGCGCTGCCCTTGTCGTCCTGCCTGGCTCGCTCCACGGGGTGGACCAGTTTTCGTGTCGCCTCCGGACCAGTTTTCGCTGTCGCCTGACACCGACCCGGGGTTCCCCACCGATGAGCAAGCGCAGAACCCACAGTCCCGAGTTCAAGGCCCGTGTGGCCATGGAGGCCATCTCCGGCCGTAAGACCCTTCAAGAGATCGCTGCTGACCACGCCATCCACCCAATCCAGGTGAGTCAGTGGAAAAAGCAACTTCTGGAGGGCGCTGCCGATCTGTTCAGCAGAGGCAGAAAGGACAAAGAGAAAGGAGATCAACAAGCCAGAGAGGCTGAACTCTTTCAGGAAATCGGCAAGCTCAAGATGGAGTTGGAGTGGCTTAAAAAAAAGTCTCAGCTGCTCGACCGTCCATGAATTACGCAGACTGGTTGATCAGCACCATCCACAGCTCTCGGTTCGGCGACAGTGTGAGCTGCTTGGACTCCCGAAATCCACCCTCTACTACAGGCCGGCGCCGGTCAGAGCCGACACTCTCAGAATCATGGCCAGGATTGATGCCTGGTATCTGGAAGATCCTGCTTCCGGCAGCCGCCGCATGGTCGACTACCTGGCCGCCGACGGGATCAAGGTGGGGCGTGACCGGGTACGACTCCTCATGCGGCGCATGGGGTTACGGGCTGTCTACCCAAAATCCAGGACGACCATTCCCGTCGATCCAGCGGAACGATTTCCGTGCCTTGTGGACCTGGAGGAGATCAAGGCACCGGATGAGATCTGGGCAACCGATATCACCTACATCCCTCTGCGGAAGGGCTTCCTCTACCTGGTGGCCATCATCGATCTTTACTCACGTCATGTGCTCAGCTGGAGGCTGTCCAACAGCCTTGACACGGAGTTCTGCCTGGAAGCCCTGGAGATGGCCCTGGGGAGTGGCCGCAAGCCCAGTGTCTTCCACTCCGACCAAGGCTGTCAGTTCACCTCGTCAGACTTCGTGGAGCGGCTTCGAAAGGAAAAGATCAAGATCAGCTGGTCAGGTCGGAAGCGCTGTTTTGACAACATCCTGGTGGAACGCCTGTGGCGAACAGTCAAGTACGAGGAGGTGTATATCAGGGCCTATGAGGATGGCTGGGATGCGGAGATCAGCCTCGCTCGCTTTCTCTGGAGGTACTGCCATGTAAGACCTCACCGATCACTGGGAGGCAGAACTCCCTATGTGGTCTATACTGAGACAACAACTGACCCATCCCGCTCAGAGTTAACGATCACTGAGCCCGTATTGGTCCAGTAAAAGCCAACCACCTCACACCGTCCCCATCACCCAGAAAGGCCTTCCGCCAGCGTTTGAGGGTACGCAGGCAGATGCCGATCTCACCGCAGACACTCACCAGGCCGGCACCAGCGGCATTCGCCTCGCCGATCAGCTCGATCACCTTCCGCCGGTGCGCGGCGCACGTCAGCCTTCCGCGTCCTCCGAGCAGAAGGCCTCCCACTTTTTTCGCAGCACCAGCAATGCCGCCGCCTCCGCCAGGGCCTTCTCCTTGCGCTGCAGCTCCTTCTTGAGGGCCTTGATCTCGCGCTGGTCCTGGGCTCGGAGCCTTTCGAGCTCCTTCTGCTCGGCCATCGTCAGCAGCGGCTTGGCGTTGGCATCCTGGGCTGCCTGCCGCCAACGGCTCACCTGCTCAGGAAACAGCCCCCGCTCACGGCAGTAGGCACTGAGCTCGGTGGCGTTGAGGCCAGCGGTCTCGAGCACCCGGGACCTATCAGGGAAGTTGTCCGCTCGGGGTGCTGAGCTGAGCACCGAGATGGACTGTACTGCGAGTTGAGGTTCAGGGGCCGCACGGCCGGGGTGTTGTTGTCATCGATGGCTGTCTTCGGTCGGGGTTGGGGCGTCCGGCCCCTGATCGCGGCTGTTGCCGATCGCGCCCTTGGAGGGGCGCCATCGGACAGCCACGGGGGCCTAGATTGTTGAGGGTCAAGCAGCCACAGGTTTCTGCGGTCGCGGATGGTTGATGCTCACAACCTGTGGCTGTAACCAGTTGCGGGGTGGCCGGCTCCAGCGCTGAGGATGCCTCTGCCGAGCTTCCTCATAGGTCTGTTGGCGGATGGCGCAGATCGCGTCAGCCTGGCCGTAATGGCGCTGATTGGGCGTCACGTACTTGATGCCGCTGTGCCGGTGCTCAGCGTTGTACCACTCGACAAAGCCATCCACCCAGGCTTTCACCGAAAGCAGATCCCGGAATCGCCTGAGCGGATAACTCTGGTGGTATTTCATCGTGCGGAACCACGACTCGGCATAGGCGTTGTCATTGCTGACGCGTGGCCTCGAGAACGAAAGCGACACCCCCAGCTCCGCCATCTTGGCCGCCAGAGTGAATGAGCGCATGGGGGCGCCATTGTCCGAGTGCAGGACCGCAGCAGTCTCCTTGCTGATCCCTTCATCGCGGCAGACACGATCAAAGAATGCGCTGGCCAACTCGCTACATTCATGCTCATGCACCTCTGCGCCGAGGATGCGCCGGCTCCATACATCCATCACCATGTAGAGGTAATAGAACTGCCCCTTCACGGGGCCGGGGAGGAGGGTGATATCCCAGGCCAGTACTTGATGGATGCCCGTTGCTTCCAACACCGGAACCTCCCTGGGCTCACGCGGCAGGCGGGTTCTGCCACGGTGGTTCAGCAGACCCTCTTGCCGCATGATGCGGTAAATCGTGGACTCTGAACCCACATAGATTCGCTCCTCGGCAAGGATGGCCACGATCTGGGCGGGAGTGAGGTCCGCGAATCGCGGATCGTTGACGATGTGAATTAAGCGCTGCCGCTCTTCTGGTGTGAATCGGTGCGCCACATTCCGTGGAGAGCCTTTGCGGCGATCCTGGCTGAATCCATGTGTCTGGAACGCAATGCCCCAGCGCCGTAACGTGCGTGAGCAGATACCGATCAGATCTGCAATCGCCGTGGCAGAAGCCCCTTCTTTGAGACCTTCTCGGAACAATTCCATCAGCTGACTTCTATCCTCTGGCGGGATCATTGTTCCTCGTCCCGTGGCCACAGCTGATCGAGCTTTTTTGAGAGCATCAGCAGTGTTGCCGCCTCCGAGAGAGCCTTCTCCTTCTTCTCCAATTCGCGTTGTAAGCGGCGATTCTGGCGAATCAGCTCCTGATTCTTACGCTGAAGTTCTCGCTGATCAGCCATGCTCGGAGCGCTGGGGCCATTGGCATCCTCGGCGGCCTGCCGCCAGCGGGCAAGCTGTTTGGGGTAGAGGCCCCGCTCACGGCAGAAGGCCCCGAGATCAGGGCCACTCAGGCCGGCCGCCTGGATCACAGCGGCCAGCTTGTCGAGAGCGCTCCACTGCTCTGGCGGCTTGGTGGTGGCTGGCACGAGCTGACCCTGCTTCTGCCACTGGCTGCGCCAGTTGTAGAGGGTCTGGGTCGTGATCCCGGTAGAGCGGGCGATCTCGGCCACGCTCTCCCGGTTTGGCGGGCTCATGCGCTGGCGGACTTGGTCCCGCACAGCGGTGTCATAGGTCGGTTTCATGGTCGTCGGTTTGGCCCCCTGGTGGATGGGTCAGACCGAGCGGACAACTTTCCTGACGCAGGGGGACCACGGTGAACTTGTCGGCAGCGCTCCAGCCTTCTGGTTCCCTCTCGGATGCCGGCACCACTTCCCCCTGCAACCGCCAGGCCTTCCTCCATTTGTAGAGAGTGATCACGTGGATGCCCATCTCTTCTGAAATCCGGGCCACGCTCTGCCTCTGGGGCGGGCTCATCCGCCTTCTCACATCAGCCTTGACGGCCTCGCTGTAACGACGCATTGGTCATGTCCTCAAGCCCCCGGATGTACGAATGAAAGGGGGGACATCTTTCCTGAACCCGGGGGTGCCGGCGCAACAAATTAGAATTCAACAAGATGCACGAGACGAAGTAAAGTATTAAACTGAATGTTAAAGACTTAACGTCGATAGTACTTACAAGCATCTAGCCTCATGTAATGCACTAGGCAAAAAGAATGGACCGCGTATATCACTCGACATCCCAAAATAGCCTGCATTTTTTACCGGCAAGGCTTGGAATTCAGAGGCTGTCCGCTTAGCAAAGAATCGCTTAGCATCACAAAACTTTAAATTAGACACACATCAACACATAACAGGGGGCATAGCTATAGATGTAACGCAATCTACACGTAGCGGCATGCAGGTCTAAGCATAATTTACAGTATGAACGATTCGTAAATAAAAATGGAATTTGCTTGTGAAACAATTATGAAATTTGAACGTCATCTAAGAAATAAATAACTGAACGATCAACCCGAGACGAATAAAAAAGCGTTTGGGAATAATCTAGATGATGCACAAGCATCGGCACAAGATCATGGTCACGATGCACGACTTTGTCAACTAATACAAATGTAGAGCCAAATTCAGATGAACAATACATAGAAGTTGTTGTATAATCTAGGCTGAATACACAAAGCCTGTTAGACTGAGAAAATTTGGAAGACAAGTCACAATGCTGTGAAGAAGCTAAGACCAAGCCTAATGATGGGTGAACTATGACTGATGCAGAAGGTGCAAATGACAATGAATTATCAATGGAGAAGAGAGAACGTCCAAGAACAAGAGTAGGCTTAGCCGAGCCCTTACAGGCAAATAGTCTAGATTCAACCCCACAACTCAAAGTTCTGATAGAAGAATCATTGGCAACAAGTGCAACCGTATGATCACTGAACTCAATAGCATCAACAGGTGACAGGTACGGATAGTGAGATTGAAAAACAGAGATAGCATTGACTATTGCCGAACTGCAATTATAACAGGATGATAATGGCGATGCAAGATTCCTTATAGATAGTACATCACGATAACTATGAAACGGAACACAAACTGAGGACAAGAAAGACTCGTTGAAGGCATTATCATTAAGCAAAGGAGAACTATTCAAAGTAGACGCACCTAGCAAGTTAGCACGAGGTTTACAGAGTTTAAGTAATTGATTCCAATGACTAGAATTGCAATTAATCTTAGCGCTAGTCACTTTGATACCCACAGAAGGGTCAAAATGTAAAACATACAAGAAAGGTTGAGTACTTTCAGGCTCGTCAGTTATAAAGAATAGCTCACCATTGAGCGATGAACCAAGATAAACAAAGTAGTACGGAAGCACAAAGCGTGCATCAGAAAAAGATGATGTACAATAGACAAGAGTGCGAGAAGAAGTCGTAGTAAGAAGAACCCACAGTCCGGCAGAATTGATTGACTGATGGACAGCCAATATTTGCTGAGTCTCGCTGGCCCCTCCAGGGAGGGGAATAGAAAGCAAATTCATTCGTTCAAGCGTAGCCAAGTTGTGCTTCGATATCTAAGACTAGTTCAAGTATTGACTGATTCCAATCTTGTAAACGCGAAATAGCTTCCTCGCTACTAGACCTCTCCACGTAGTAGCGAGTAAAGTTTGAGCGATCATTTGAATTTAGGTAAGTCCTGACTTGTTCGAATGAATATTCCTTCCTGCGCATCGGTCTAAATTCAGGATTAGTAATAAACTTTGGATCATTACCACATGGAGCCATACGGGGTCCAAAGAAGGCATACGGAGAATTCTCTGGATGGAGCATTTCATCGATGCTTCGCTTGTCAGTCGACACTCCTAACCACTCGCAGATTTGAGGAAGTACTGAATGTGGCTCAGTTAGGATAGACTCACCCTTGACTGTAAGAAAATTGGACGGAGGTATAATCGAACGAAACTTCAATATGCTCTTATGAGTAGCATACCACATTAAAGCATAGTTATCTTTAACAAGTGGATGTCGGAGACTCTTACGCTCACCTTGATTTGAATCACGATGTTCAAAAAACTCCTTAAGTGACTTAGAAGAGCCTACGACACTCCGAGTAAGATGGATGAATTTGGCTTTGGGATAAAATTTGAAAAGTCTTATCATTCGATCAATTGATCGAGTATTTCCAGGCGATTTCTCAATACATAGCTTGGGTTCATGAGCCGCACACAAATAATCAAACAATTCCTTAGTAGATAGAGATCTATGATTGGCAAGCCACATCCATGCACGACTGCAGGAAGCACTATTCTGAACCTGTTCATGAATCTGTGCAATTGCTCGTAGCAGTCCACTAGGAGCAAAACGAGATTGAGTAATATTAGATTTACTTGAAAGAACATGCTCTATATCATCGCGCCATAACAGATGCAACTCCGGAAAGCAATAAAGCTGGGGATGCTGTCCAATTATAGACGAAACAACTGAAGAAAAGGAACGAGGGGGACTCAATAAGAAGATAGGCTCACTCATGAGATTGAATATTAAAAAGGTTTCTCTTAAGAACGTTGTAACGATGCTGCATTCGGTCCTTCAGATTCTGAAGATCATTAATGAGTTCAGTAGAAAGAATCAAATCAGATGACTCATCATTATGAAAAGAAGGATCAATTGGGTCAAATAAGAATTTAAATAACGCTACATGAGCATTTTCAGACTCCATCTCACTGAAGGGCTCCGCTACAAGCTCAGAACTTGATGGCTGAGGATCAAGCTGATGTTCAGCATCTTCGTCATCCGAAACATCAACGTAAGATTGATCGGCATCTTTTCGGGAAACTGAAACAATCTGAGTCAGTGTATTGTATTCTATACTGTTTTCTCGACCAGCAACAGTGCTGTCAAGATTAGCTCGCTCCATCAATACCTCAAGACAAGAGTCGAAGGAATTAGCGGTCTGGTACTGCGTAGTTTCACTTTTATGAGCTTCATGAGATGAGTCGTCAACTGTTTTAGTTGTTAGAAAATTAAAAAGCGAGGAATTCTTCATTGTTAAGTCGGATTAATTTAACGAACTTAAGAGGGTGCTTGTTAGGGACTCGCTAGATAGCGACTTGTGCTTGGTGATAACGTTAGATAAATATAACTTGTTGAAGTCATCAAGCTTTTCTGAATCGAACGTCAAGCAATCATGTGACTTTAAGGGAGGCAAGGGCCTTGTGTCAATGACAACTTGACTGGATATGACATCTTCTAACTTAGATGACTCCGTGAGCACACTAATATTGCTTAATCCAAGGAGGGTTGAATGGTATAGACACATTCTCGAATGTCGATCTTCAGCATGGATAAACATCTTAACATGACTTCTGGAAGTTCTTGCCCTGATCCCAGTCCAGGAAGAAGGAACATGCTGGTATGAATCAGCTGGTCCTGAAATGAGCAGCACGCCGTTGAGACTGTGATCTATAGCCATAACTGCGGCGTGCCCTGCTCCTTGACTATGACCAACAACTAGTGTGTGAGAAAGGATCTCATGATCAGAAATTGAATTACCATGACGTTTCCTAACTTGTTCTAGAAAAGATCCCATGACTGAGTCCTCATAGGCAATCGAAAGTCTCGAATCCGATATTGATTGGCTACCATAAATTAACTCTCGACGGACCTGGAGCATACAATCTGAACTATAAAACTCAGAATTTAGTTTGGCGACAGTAGTAGAGACCGGATAATCAACAGTGTAAAAGTCACTATTATGTGCCAAACATTGACTCAACCAGACATAATCGGAACTTCGGCGAAAACTGCCGGGCAGAAAAAGAGTAAACATAGAAACTGTTGATCAAAGATTAAGAATAAACCAGGATTGGTGGGGGCTCACCATTCGTGCTGACAATCAAACAAGTGGAACGGCGAGCTTCGCACAGACTTTTGGGAATGGAAATCGAGCAGTGGAAACGCCGAGGTGATGACTGGTGCTCAGAGAGCATGGCATGGCTGTGTGTGCCATAGTGCTGCATCAATCGACTTCGGAGATGTACCGGGATGAGCACGCTAGGATCATCCAGTGATCAAGGCAGAGTCCAGCCACATTGATCATCCTGAATGACGCTTCTCTTAGGAATGTTGAAAATTGTTCAGATGAGGTTTCACTTATCAATTTATTGCGTCTGCTATTTGAAGTAATGCTGCACCCAAATTCGACAAGATAGGCCCAGACAATAATTGTTGCATCCATATAGTTAGAGACAAATCACAATAGCGTTTAGCTAGGCTGACTTGAGTGGCTTTAAGTCATGCAGTTCAGCCGCCTTGACATACTATTCATTATAGTCAAGTAATCTATTCATGATCGACTTGACGTATTTATACTTATGCAGCTAGGATAACCTCCATTCGCAATGACTAGCGCTCAAAGTAATGATCACAGCAACCTAGTAATATACTGGGTAAGCGAGAGAGCTAAGGATTTGCTCCAGCCGAACAAGCGAGAAATACCAAAGTCAATCAATGGTGATTTTCAAACGGAAGTTTTAGTCTTTATTCTCTAAAGTAGAACCACCCCTTCATTCAGGGAGACAAGCATCGTCAAAGATTGATAATATAATGTAGCAATAAAAGGATGATGAGACAGTCACGTTAATTTAGCTAGGAACGAACTGCTGGAAAGCAGTTTTCTCAGATTTTACTGGAAAAGTAATCCATGCAAATGAGAACCAATGAAAATTTCCTAATGATAACGCAAAAAGCTCAGATTCTCAGGCGCTATTTATGTCACCAATCCTCGACAAACATCTAGAGTTGACTACCACTGGTTGACGGTGCTAGGATTTTTTGGCTTAGAGATGCTCGACAATGGCTGTGGTGCTTCCAGGTCACTTGAAATCAACCTTCAAGCAGGTGCGGTCCCTGATCGTTAAAGAGAAAAATTTTCCTGAGGCAAGAAGGATCTTGGCTGGAGTTCCTGATGGGGAACTCTATGCTCCATATCACGTAGCCATGGCTGCAATTGCTCGATCAGAAAGTGATGCTGCAGTTGCAATGGCTCACCTTGAAAAAGCACTTTCATTAACACCTGAAGACATTAGGTTGCTTTCTCGTATTGGTAAGCTGAGGCTTCAAGAAGGTAATAAACTTTTAGCACAAGAGTACGCAAACAGGGCTCTTCTACAGAAGCCGACCAAGAAGTCGGATGTAACTGCACTAGCATCATTCTTGCAACAGCTCGGAGATGCTGATAACGCAGCTAAAATTCTACGTGAAGCAGTTCTTCAAAATCCTAACGACACAAAGCTACGCAGGATGCTTGCTATTGCTCAACTTCAGCTAGGACAGCTGGATGAATGCGAACGCAATCTTAATAACTGCTTGAGACTTGATCCGAAAAATCATTATTCACAAATTCTCCTTGGTGAAATTCTAATCGCACAGGGTAATAAAGTGCGTGGTTTGGCAGTTCTTCGTTCAGCAGACAATGATGAATGTCCTTCAAAACTCAAAGAGCGCCTATCGATTGATGCGGCTGAATGCTATATAGATCTTGGTGAATACAGTGCTGCCAAGGATGAACTTACCCGAGTGCAAAGCAGCAACAGTCCTCGCTTTAACTATTGCTGGGGTAAGATTCAATATCAAGATAAAGATTATGAATTTGCATTGTCCAGCTTGATGGCTGCATCAAAGTCCATTGGACCGGATGGAGACTCGACCAATGCTCCAATTGTAGATCCTTCAAGCCTTACTAAAGAGGATCAGCAGAGTCGCTGTGAGCAGCTGATTCACGATTTGGCAGGAAAACTGGAAAAGTTGAAAACTACTGGATATGGATCATCTCAAAGCGGAGTGAATCAAAGTACTATGTTTGATGATAATGATGATGAATTCTAAAGTATTTTGTACTCCCTAACCTTTCGTTTATTCCCATGATAGTTGGTGATAGTTGTTATTACTCTATAAATCCATCAGTACGAACTTCTCCCCTAGTAGAAGGGCAATATCGTTTATATTTTGGTGACCGAACCACTTCGTTTAAGTTGTCCGCATCTGAATGGGATGCCATTCTTAATGCTGATTCAAGTGGTGGTTCGGTCGACTTTCTTTTTTCTAATTGCAAGAACTTTTTTGATACATCTCGCGCAGATATTAAGCGAGATGAATATATTTCTTGGTTATGTGAAAAGGGAATATTGCTTCCAGTTGATCCTCATCATTTTGCGATAAACTCAAATCCAGACTCATTGTCTTCGAATGGATCTACAAGTTCCTTATATCCACCGAATGGATCAAGAACAGAACGCAATAAGGTAACAACATCAAAGGAAGATCGTAAAATTTTACTTTTAAGTTTTAATTGGATTACCTCCCGTGGACTTTTAAGACCTCCGAGAGCCTTAATCAGCCTGCAAGCCTGGCTTTTCCCTTTGACAGTAATACTGTTTATAGGTACTATATACAGTTTTTACTTTGGGGTAAAGCCACTAGCAGTCTTATTGTCACAAAGGTCTGATCCTCTGACAGGTTTGTCGCGCCTCTTGATCATGTTAATTGTGATTAACCTGATCAGTGTCATGATATCTATTCTTCTGTCATATTCTCTAAATATAGATGATCAAAAGTTATATCTTAGACTAAAATGGGGCTTTTTGCCTAGGTTAGCCAAAGAACAAAATAGCAAGGAAATCAAGCAACGAGCAACAAAGCTTGAAGAATTGATATTAGTTGCCCAACCACTGCTAGTACGTCTATATCTTGTTGTCTTTTCAATCCTGTATTTATATATTTATACCCCAATACCTGACAGCTCACCTTATTCTCGCCTCAATATTCTAGTTGCAATCATACAAGGCGCATTAGCTAGTATGATTATTTTGCTGATTCCAGTACGGAATACTCCAGGCAGAAGATTGCTTGAGTTCTTTGGGGTCATGCCTAAGAACTATCTCAAAATTTCAGTAAAGCGTACTTTTACAACATTATCTCATCTTTTTAAGGGAAAATTTAGTCAAATAACCTTGTCAAAGTCTGATATCAATAGCTTGCTTTTCCTAATTGCTTTATTAATAGCATTTACCATCAAAATGCTTATACTTTACAATATTCTTATACCAAACATATCCGCCGAGGTTCCTCAGTTTGCCGGTCATTGGACTGCATTAATAGTCCGGATTGCACTAACTGTTTTACTTATCCGCTTTTTATACCTAACTTTTTTTACCAAACTTATAGCAAGCCGTTCTTCACATAAAACTGACGAGTTGTCTATACTTGCCAAACCAAAATCCTACACTTTGGGTACACCTGATCAATCATTGCGGTAGCGCCCCTCCGAGTGGTGTAACTCAGGAGGTCCTGTGACCCTCTCCGGAGGGTGAACAGGAGCAGTCAGGGGATGACTGCTTGGAAGCTGATTGCGCAGCTCCATTGATCCATTATGAACCCTGATCGCTGAATTGGCAACTCAGCGATCGATGTGTTCTGTGTAGATCGAGGTAGAAGCTGGTGCGCTTCAGCTGATGGTTGCAGCCGGCTGGGCGTTCGGATCTGCATCGGTGAGCTCCAAGGGCTCTTCTGGCTCTGGGATCTTGGCCATGGTGGCCTCAGAGAAGAAGCGGCGACGCTCCAGCTGCCATTCCTCCTGCTGCTCCAGCAGCTGGCTGCCCACCAGGCGCACGATCGCTGGATCATTGGGGAAGATGCCGACCACGTTGGTGCGGCGTTTGATCTCCTTGTTGAGGCGCTCGAGCGGGTTGGTGCTCCAGACCTTGCGCCAGTGCTCCTGGGGGAAGTGCAGGAAGGCCAGCACGTCGTCCCGGGCGGCTTCCATCACGGGCACGGCGCCGGGGAACTGCTTGCGCAGCATCTCGGTGACCCGCTGCCAGTGGGCGCGCACCTGATCTGGAGCCTGGATCACGAACACCGCTTTCATGGCAGCGGCCACCATGTCCTGGCCGGCCTTGGGCACATGGCTCAGCAGGTTGCGCAGGAAGTGCACCCGGCACCTCTGCCAGCTACTGCCCTGGAACATCCGCTTGATCGCTGCCGTCAGGCCCAGGTGGGCATCCGAGATCACCAGGCGGGTGCCGTCGAGGCCACGCTCCTTGAGTGAGCCCAGGAACTGACGCCAGAAGCCCTCCGCCTCGCTGTCGCCCACGGCAATGCCGAGAACTTCGCGGTAGCCGAGGGCATTGATGCCGATCGCCACCACCACCGCCCGCGACACCACCTGCATATTTCGGCCCAGGCGGCCGTGGAGGTAGGTGGCGTCGAGGTAGACGTAGGTGTCAAGCGACATCCGCTTTTGGTCCTCCGGCGACACGAAAACTGGTCCACCTGATGGCTTGCTGATGGGGGCCTTACGGCTGCCCTTGGATCGGTGTTTCATCGGTGGGTGTCGTGTCGTTGTTGTTGGCTGCGGCATCTGTGCCGCTTGATCCGGGTTCCCCTTAGGCCTTCTCACCGGGCGGTGGTGGCCGTAGGCCAGCGCTGTCCGGTGAGGAGGAACCGCCCGCCTGCGGGCGGATCAGGCCGCTGCGCCGCTTCTCCCTGAGCCGGTAGCTGTCGCCCCGGATCGTCAGCACGTGGCTGTGGTGCAGCAGCCGGTCGAGGATCGCTGTGGCGACCACCTGATCGCCAAACACCTCGCCCCATTCCATGACGGGGCGGTTGGAGGTGATCAGCACGCTGCCGCGCTGGTAGCAGCGGGAGATCAGCTGGAAGAACAGGTACGCAGCGTTCGGCTCCAGCGGCAGGTAGCCCAGCTCATCGATGATCAGCAGCCGGGTTTTGGCGTACTGCGTCAGCCGGCCCTCCAGGGCGTGCTGCGCCTGGGCCTTGGCCAGGGCGCTGATCAGCTCCATGGCACCGACGTACTGGACGCTGTGACCGAGACGCACCGCCTCCCGGCCCAGCGCCACCGCCAGGTGGGTCTTGCCCACACCCGGCGGCCCGAGCAGCAGCAGGGTGTCGCCGTTGGCCACCCAGCGGCAGGTGGCCAACTCACGGATCTGGGCCGGGTCGATCGACGGCTGGGCCTCGAAATCGAACGCTTCCAGCGTGCGCACATAGGGGAAGCGCGCCAGCCGCAGCGCCATCTCCATCCGCAGCTGGTCTTTGCGTGCCACCTCGGCCGCGCACAGCCAGGCCAGGGCCTCGCGCAGGTTCATCTCCCGCCTTGCCGCTTCCTCCAGCAGCGCATCGAGGCGGTCGCGGATTGCTGGGAGCCGTAGGCGGGTGAGCATTGCCTCCAGCTCCTCGGTCGGTACCGGTGGTATCGCCGCTGTGGATCGGTTGCGTGGGTTGGTGGGACTCATGCCGCCACCTCCCCGATCAGCTCGGCATAAACCGCCAGAGGCCGGGCCAGTTCAGAGCTGCGGACCGGGCGCTGCTCCTGATCACGTCTTGCGTTGCCATCCCGCAGCGATCGCTCCGCCTCGCGCTGCTGCCGTTGCGGCAGCAGGCCCTCCCAATGGCCGTCGATCACCTGGCGGCTGCGGCTACCGGGCCGCTGGCGCCTGTGCTCAGCGACGATCCGGCCGCCGTGGCGGATCAGTACCTGTTGATCGCGCACCAGCACGCTCACCCGCTGACGGATCAGCGCCTGCGGCGCCGAGTACCAGTTCGCCTCCACCTCCACGCAGCAGTCGCTGTGCACGATCCGCACCAGCTCCCGCTCCGCCAGGAACGACGGCTTGGCCTCCAGCGGCTGCAACGCCTGGGCTTCTGCCCGCACAAACCGGTCCAGCGGCGCCTCGCCGGTGGTGCCGTGCACCCGCAGGTCGGCCACCTCGCGGGTCCAGCGCACCAGATGGGCCTCAAACTCCGCCCAGCTGCTGAACTCCCGCCCAGCGATGGCGTTCCTCTTGACGTACGCCACCCCACGCTCGTCCTTGCCTTTGGTTCTGGCCCGGTACGGCCGACAGGCACGGGGCTTGAACCCCCAGTAACGGGCGAACTCCTCCAGCCGCTCGGCAAAAACCAGGATGTTGCGCTCGGGATCGTGCTGGCTCACCAGCGCACGGGCGTTATCCACCAGCACCTCCTGCGGTACCCCGCCCCAGTGGCGGAAACCCTCCTCCAGGGCCTGGAGCCAGTGGTCCTGCTTCTCGCTGCGGAATGCCCGCACCAGCAGCCGGCGCGAGTACCCCAGGGTGAGCACCGCCAGGTGCACCCGCACCCGCTCGCCGCCAATGCTCACCAGGCACTGGCCAAAGTCTGCCTGCAGTTGCCGGCCCGGCGGGGTCTCAAACCGCACCGTCGCCAGGGCCGCGTTGCGCAGCTCCCGCCGCCACGGCTCCACGGCACGCTCCACTGTCCGCAGGCTCACCTCGATTCCCTTCTCACTGGCCAGCTCCTGCCGCACCACATCGGCATTGCCGCGGTGGGCCATAAACCGCTGCCGCAGCCACTCCCGTTGGCCATCGAGAACCGTGTTGCGGCAGGGCTTCCCGTAGGGCTGCCAGCCACCCTGCCGCAGGTACTTGCGCACCGTCTCCGGTGAACAGCCCAGTTCTTTAGCAATCCGCCTCCGGCCCCAACCTGCTGCCGATAGCCGTCGCATCGCCTCCACGTCCTGAGGGGTCTGCACAGCTGTCTCCAGAACCATCGGCTCCAGAGATGGCGCCCCTGCGCTGCCCTTGTCGTCCTGCCTGGCTCGCTCCACGGGGTGGACCAGTTTTCGTGTCGCCTCCGGACCAGTTTTCGCTGTCGCCTGACAGTAGGGAAAGCGGGCATGGTCAAGCGGCCGGCCCAGAAAGGCTTTCACCTGCTCATCGAGCCCCTGGCAGATGCGGCTCACCTCCGATTTGGAGATGCCGCTGGCCCCGCCCAGCGCCTCCACCAGGGCGTCGACCTTGCGGGTGGAGATCCCGCCGGTGTAGGCCTCCATCACCACGGCGTAGAGCGCCTTGTCCACCCGGCGGCGTGGCTCCAGCCAGCTGGGAAAGAAGCTGCCCTGCCGCAACCTGGGAATGGCCAGGCTGAGGTCGCCCACCTGGGTGGTGAGCAGCCGCTCCCGGTAGCCGTTGCGATGGGTGGAGCGCTGATCGGGGCAGCGCTCATGGAGTTGAGCGCCCGTGAGGGCAGAAACCTCGGCTTCCAGCAGGTCCTGGAAACCCCGGCGCACGATCTCTGGGATCAGGGCGCCAGCGGTGGTGCCCTCCATGAGCTGGCTCAGCTCGGAGGCGCCACTATGGGTGAGGGTCATGGTCTGTGTTCGGTTTGGTGGTAGTTCTCCGAACAGGGTCACAGACCGGCCCACCCATTGCCACAGCTGAAATCTGAGGGAGGTGAGCCGTCAGCCCCGGCTACGCCGGGGCTGATCCTCCTGAGTTACACCACTTGCTGGGACGCCGCTTGCACCACTGCCTCGGGCGGACATTAACTTACCCATGCATGGGGCGTTAGGTCGAAGTAGGTGGGTTGCACCACAACCCTTAGCGACCTCATTTCGATTGGCGACTGATCAACCTCCTGAGACAGAAACCCTAGTCCGTTGTGGAGTGATGTCCCTAGACCCCTGAAATACCTATTGATTGGTAGACAGCCTTGTGGAAAGGGGCGTAAACCCTAGAGCCCTACATAGTTTATCACAGCGGTCAATCAACTCAGAATTGTGCATTATCTGTTTCCAGTAATCAGGTACTATTTCGCCTGGATTTGAATGATAAGATAAGTTTGCCGATGGATCACCACCTAAGGTGATATCAAGCCACCAAGAAGTCTTATCTTGTATCGGTGAAATGGTAGTCTCTGATATTATAGAAGTCATTTTACTTAGTCGTGTGCTCATGGACATCCTTCGCATGAAAGGCAAGGTTACAAAATTGCTAGGGATAGAGCGAGAAAGTGGTGGCTGGTAGCTTGCATATTCTGATCCGATGAACTGATTAAAACGTTCAAGTGAATAACGACCAATTGCTTCAGGGTGGCGGATTACGTGCACAGAGCTAGCCGTACGATGTTTTTCCTTTGATACAAGAAGTGATTCATTGATCGAGCACCACATTATGAGTGGATCCAGTGCTATGTTGGAATTAAACTCCTTAGCAATTGACCACCAAATCAGAAGTGAGTCTAAGCCGTGAATCGTGGTCAGTATTGAAGAAGCATAAAAATAAGGATCTCTAAAAAGATATATATAGCGTGCACCTGGGAAATTAGATTCTAACCGGGGAATCTCATCAGGAAATAATGCTAAGCTGAACGAAGGATCATACAGATTGCAGCTGCTATTGGCCAAAAGCCTTTGATAAACCTGTCCAAAAGTATCTCTTGAATACATCATGCTGAGATCATGATGCGCCGCTTCAAGTTGATAGGTTTCAAAGCCACCATAGATAATTCCAGACAACGCACGAATTAAGCCATCGTCAATGCTGTAAAGATCGAGAGTAGAATTAACTTGTTTAAGGTGGTTAGAATCGCTTCTTACAGGAAGGTGAGTATGTGGAAGGCCAATCTGCCCCAACTGATTCATTCTGTTGCTGAATGATATTGCGCCACCTCTAGGAGCACTGATGACAAAGTTTAATCGATAAAATTCGATGGGGTTTGGCAACGTACTTGCATGCGGTAATGCAGGATAGATGGTAATCATTACTTGGCTAGGGAAGGAGAGACCAAAGATCCACGTTGATAAACCTAGTAATAGGAGATATGAGATTTAAAAGGATACAGGTATAGCCAACATCAATTTTAGCATAACCTTTTGATCCGATAAAATTTGTAGGCAGACTGTCATCTAATTGAATCTGCAGTTCAACGTATTGTAGGCCATCAAGCTCAACTGTTGATGGACTAATAGATGAAACTGTACCCTTAAATTCCTGATCTGAAACAGAATATAGTCTCAGCACACAAGGTAAGTTAATACGAACTCGTGCTCGATCATATTCAGGAATCAAGGCGCTTGTCTGAGTAAGCGGCTGAGCTTTCACGGTTAATATTGTCTCTCCTGGTGTGACAGTTCTGTTCAACAATGCTCTAGTATTTGAACTGATGACTCCATCAAAAGGCATTACAAGCGTGAGCTTACTGATACGAGCCTCTATAGCTTCCAATGCAATTTTGCCAACTTTCAAGCTACTTTCGGCTGAACTTAATTCGTCTAGAGCTTTGGATAGTTGCTCTCCTGAATTTACATCTTGATCAATTTTCTGTTTTCTCTGGGCGATTGTTACATCTGCCAAAGCAGATGTTAACTCACTTTTGGCACCCTCTAATTCGCCTGTAAGAGCTTCTTGAGAAGATAATAGGTTTTGAAGTTGAAATTCGCTGATTGCTCCAGACTTTGTTAAACCTCTCAGCTTTACTATTTGACCATTCTGAATCTTAATCTGATTTTGTAGGGATGTAATCTTTGACTTTACTTTTTGAACCATTGCATATGCGCTTTGGAGTTCCTCGTCACGATTCTCTCCTTCAAGTTTAATGCTTCCCGTGCGAATAGATTGAATAAGTGTCCTTTGAGTTCGAATATCTGAATCCAATTTTGAAATGAGTTGCATCTGCTGACTACGCTGAGAACTTAATGTTGGTGAGTACATTTGAAGTATCTTTGTTCCATTTTTTAAGATAATCGACGATGGTCCAGCTTGAAAGATTTGTTTAACAACTGCCGTTTCCGTAGAACGTATGTCAAGAGATTCACCTTCTGTTACATTTGCAGAACCTGTTACAGATGCCCTGAATGGAAACAAGAATATGATAATTAGGATAAAAGCTAGGAAAAATTTGCTGCTAAAAAAGCTTGTAATACCGAAGTGCAAAGAATGAAGAAATGAATTTGCCGCACCAAGAGATTGATTTGGCAATGATTGATCAGGTGTACCCAAAGTGTAGGATTTTGGTTTGGCAAGTATAGACAACTCGTCAGTTTTATGTGAAGAACGGCTTGCTATAAGTTTGGTAAAAAAAGTTAGGTATAAAAAGCGGATAAGTAAAACAGTTAGTGCAATCCGGACTATTAATGCAGTCCAATGACCGGCAAACTGAGGAACCTCGGCGGATATGTTTGGTATAAGAATATTGTAAAGTATAAGCATTTTGATGGTAAATGCTATTAATAAAGCAATTAGGAAAAGCAAGCTATTGATATCAGACTTTGACAAGGTTATTTGACTAAATTTTCCCTTAAAAAGATGAGATAATGTTGTAAAAGTACGCTTTACTGAAATTTTGAGATAGTTCTTAGGCATGACCCCAAAGAACTCAAGCAATCTTCTGCCTGGAGTATTCCGTACTGGAATCAGCAAAATAATCATACTAGCTAATGCGCCTTGTATGATTGCAACTAGAATATTGAGGCGAGAATAAGGTGAGCTGTCAGGTATTGGGGTATAAATATATAAATACAGGATTGAAAAGACAACAAGATATAGACGTACTAGCAGTGGTTGGGCAACTAATATCAATTCTTCAAGCTTTGTTGCTCGTTGCTTGATTTCCTTGCTATTTTGTTCTTTGGCTAACCTAGGCAAAAAGCCCCATTTTAGTCTAAGATATAACTTTTGATCATCTATATTTAGAGAATATGACAGAAGAATAGATATCATGACACTGATCAGGTTAATCACAATTAACATGATCAAGAGGCGCGACAAACCTGTCAGAGGATCAGACCTTTGTGACAATAAGACTGCTAGTGGCTTTACCCCAAAGTAAAAACTGTATATAGTACCTATAAACAGTATTACTGTCAAAGGGAAAAGCCAGGCTTGCAGGCTGATTAAGGCTCTCGGAGGTCTTAAAAGTCCACGGGAGGTAATCCAATTAAAACTTAAAAGTAAAATTTTACGATCTTCCTTTGATGTTGTTACCTTATTGCGTTCTGTTCTTGATCCATTCGGTGGATATAAGGAACTTGTAGATCCATTCGAAGACAATGAGTCTGGATTTGAGTTTATCGCAAAATGATGAGGATCAACTGGAAGCAATATTCCCTTTTCACATAACCAAGAAATATATTCATCTCGCTTAATATCTGCGCGAGATGTATCAAAAAAGTTCTTGCAATTAGAAAAAAGAAAGTCGACCGAACCACCACTTGAATCAGCATTAAGAATGGCATCCCATTCAGATGCGGACAACTTAAACGAAGTGGTTCGGTCACCAAAATATAAACGATATTGCCCTTCTACTAGGGGAGAAGTTCGTACTGATGGATTTATAGAGTAATAACAACTATCACCAACTATCATGGGAATAAACGAAAGGTTAGGGCGTACAAAATACTTTAGAATTCATCATCATTATCATCAAACATAGTACTTTGATTCACTCCGCTTTGAGATGATCCATATCCAGTAGTTTTCAACTTTTCCAGTTTTCCTGCCAAATCGTGAATCAGCTGCTCACAGCGACTCTGCTGATCCTCTTTAGTAAGGCTTGAAGGATCTACAATTGGAGCATTGGTCGAGTCTCCATCCGGTCCAATGGACTTTGATGCAGCCATCAAGCTGGACAATGCAAATTCATAATCTTTATCTTGATATTGAATCTTACCCCAGCAATAGTTAAAGCGAGGACTGTTGCTGCTTTGCACTCGGGTAAGTTCATCCTTGGCAGCACTGTATTCACCAAGATCTATATAGCATTCAGCCGCATCAATCGATAGGCGCTCTTTGAGTTTTGAAGGACATTCATCATTGTCTGCTGAACGAAGAACTGCCAAACCACGCACTTTATTACCCTGTGCGATTAGAATTTCACCAAGGAGAATTTGTGAATAATGATTTTTCGGATCAAGTCTCAAGCAGTTATTAAGATTGCGTTCGCATTCATCCAGCTGTCCTAGCTGAAGTTGAGCAATAGCAAGCATCCTGCGTAGCTTTGTGTCGTTAGGATTTTGAAGAACTGCTTCACGTAGAATTTTAGCTGCGTTATCAGCATCTCCGAGCTGTTGCAAGAATGATGCTAGTGCAGTTACATCCGACTTCTTGGTCGGCTTCTGTAGAAGAGCCCTGTTTGCGTACTCTTGTGCTAAAAGTTTATTACCTTCTTGAAGCCTCAGCTTACCAATACGAGAAAGCAACCTAATGTCTTCAGGTGTTAATGAAAGTGCTTTTTCAAGGTGAGCCATTGCAACTGCAGCATCACTTTCTGATCGAGCAATTGCAGCCATGGCTACGTGATATGGAGCATAGAGTTCCCCATCAGGAACTCCAGCCAAGATCCTTCTTGCCTCAGGAAAATTTTTCTCTTTAACGATCAGGGACCGCACCTGCTTGAAGGTTGATTTCAAGTGACCTGGAAGCACCACAGCCATTGTCGAGCATCTCTAAGCCAAAAAATCCTAGCACCGTCAACCAGTGGTAGTCAACTCTAGATGTTTGTCGAGGATTGGTGACATAAATAGCGCCTGAGAATCTGAGCTTTTTGCGTTATCATTAGGAAATTTTCATTGGTTCTCATTTGCATGGATTACTTTTCCAGTAAAATCTGAGAAAACTGCTTTCCAGCAGTTCGTTCCTAGCTAAATTAACGTGACTGTCTCATCATCCTTTTATTGCTACATTATATTATCAATCTTTGACGATGCTTGTCTCCCTGAATGAAGGGGTGGTTCTACTTTAGAGAATAAAGACTAAAACTTCCGTTTGAAAATCACCATTGATTGACTTTGGTATTTCTCGCTTGTTCGGCTGGAGCAAATCCTTAGCTCTCTCGCTTACCCAGTATATTACTAGGTTGCTGTGATCATTACTTTGAGCGCTAGTCATTGCGAATGGAGGTTATCCTAGCTGCATAAGTATAAATACGTCAAGTCGATCATGAATAGATTACTTGACTATAATGAATAGTATGTCAAGGCGGCTGAACTGCATGACTTAAAGCCACTCAAGTCAGCCTAGCTAAACGCTATTGTGATTTGTCTCTAACTATATGGATGCAACAATTATTGTCTGGGCCTATCTTGTCGAATTTGGGTGCAGCATTACTTCAAATAGCAGACGCAATAAATTGATAAGTGAAACCTCATCTGAACAATTTTCAACATTCCTAAGAGAAGCGTCATTCAGGATGATCAATGTGGCTGGACTCTGCCTTGATCACTGGATGATCCTAGCGTGCTCATCCCGGTACATCTCCGAAGTCGATTGATGCAGCACTATGGCACACACAGCCATGCCATGCTCTCTGAGCACCAGTCATCACCTCGGCGTTTCCACTGCTCGATTTCCATTCCCAAAAGTCTGTGCGAAGCTCGCCGTTCCACTTGTTTGATTGTCAGCACGAATGGTGAGCCCCCACCAATCCTGGTTTATTCTTAATCTTTGATCAACAGTTTCTATGTTTACTCTTTTTCTGCCCGGCAGTTTTCGCCGAGGTAGCGCCCCTCCGAGTGGTGTAACTCAGGAGGTCCTGTGACCCTCTCCGGAGGGTGAACAGGAGCAGTCAGGGGATGACTGCTTGGAAGCTGATTGCGCAGCTCCATTGATCCATTATGAACCCTGATCGCTGAATTGGCAACTCAGCGATCGATGTGTTCTGTGTAGATCGAGGTAGAAGCTGGTGCGCTTCAGCTGATGGTTGCAGCCGGCTGGGCGTTCGGATCTGCATCGGTGAGCTCCAAGGGCTCTTCTGGCTCTGGGATCTTGGCCATGGTGGCCTCAGAGAAGAAGCGGCGACGCTCCAGCTGCCATTCCTCCTGCTGCTCCAGCAGCTGGCTGCCCACCAGGCGCACGATCGCTGGATCATTGGGGAAGATGCCGACCACGTTGGTGCGGCGTTTGATCTCCTTGTTGAGGCGCTCGAGCGGGTTGGTGCTCCAGACCTTGCGCCAGTGCTCCTGGGGGAAGTGCAGGAAGGCCAGCACGTCGTCCCGGGCGGCTTCCATCACGGGCACGGCGCCGGGGAACTGCTTGCGCAGCATCTCGGTGACCCGCTGCCAGTGGGCGCGCACCTGATCTGGAGCCTGGATCACGAACACCGCTTTCATGGCAGCGGCCACCATGTCCTGGCCGGCCTTGGGCACATGGCTCAGCAGGTTGCGCAGGAAGTGCACCCGGCACCTCTGCCAGCTACTGCCCTGGAACATCCGCTTGATCGCTGCCGTCAGGCCCAGGTGGGCATCCGAGATCACCAGGCGGGTGCCGTCGAGGCCACGCTCCTTGAGTGAGCCCAGGAACTGACGCCAGAAGCCCTCCGCCTCGCTGTCGCCCACGGCAATGCCGAGAACTTCGCGGTAGCCGAGGGCATTGATGCCGATCGCCACCACCACCGCCCGCGACACCACCTGCATATTTCGGCCCAGGCGGCCGTGGAGGTAGGTGGCGTCGAGGTAGACGTAGGGAAAGCGGGCATGGTCAAGCGGCCGGCCCAGAAAGGCTTTCACCTGCTCATCGAGCCCCTGGCAGATGCGGCTCACCTCCGATTTGGAGATGCCGCTGGCCCCGCCCAGCGCCTCCACCAGGGCGTCGACCTTGCGGGTGGAGATCCCGCCGGTGTAGGCCTCCATCACCACGGCGTAGAGCGCCTTGTCCACCCGGCGGCGTGGCTCCAGCCAGCTGGGAAAGAAGCTGCCCTGCCGCAACCTGGGAATGGCCAGGCTGAGGTCGCCCACCTGGGTGGTGAGCAGCCGCTCCCGGTAGCCGTTGCGATGGGTGGAGCGCTGATCGGGGCAGCGCTCATGGAGTTGAGCGCCCGTGAGGGCAGAAACCTCGGCTTCCAGCAGGTCCTGGAAACCCCGGCGCACGATCTCTGGGATCAGGGCGCCAGCGGTGGTGCCCTCCATGAGCTGGCTCAGCTCGGAGGCGCCACTATGGGTGAGGGTCATGGTCTGTGTTCGGTTTGGTGGTAGTTCTCCGAACAGGGTCACAGACCGGCCCACCCATTGCCACAGCTGAAATCTGAGGGAGGTGAGCCGTCAGCCCCGGCTACGCCGGGGCTGATCCTCCTGAGTTACACCACTTGCTGGGACGCCGCTTTCGCCGAAGTTCCGATTATGTCTGGTTGAGTCAATGTTTGGCACATAATAGTGACTTTTACACTGTTGATTATCCGGTCTCTACTACTGTCGCCAAACTAAATTCTGAGTTTTATAGTTCAGATTGTATGCTCCAGGTCCGTCGAGAGTTAATTTATGGTAGCCAATCAATATCGGATTCGAGACTTTCGATTGCCTATGAGGACTCAGTCATGGGATCTTTTCTAGAACAAGTTAGGAAACGTCATGGTAATTCAATTTCTGATCATGAGATCCTTTCTCACACACTAGTTGTTGGTCATAGTCAAGGAGCAGGGCACGCCGCAGTTATGGCTATAGATCACAGTCTCAACGGCGTGCTGCTCATTTCAGGACCAGCTGATTCATACCAGCATGTTCCTTCTTCCTGGACTGGGATCAGGGCAAGAACTTCCAGAAGTCATGTTAAGATGTTTATCCATGCTGAAGATCGACATTCGAGAATGTGTCTATACCATTCAACCCTCCTTGGATTAAGCAATATTAGTGTGCTCACGGAGTCATCTAAGTTAGAAGATGTCATATCCAGTCAAGTTGTCATTGACACAAGGCCCTTGCCTCCCTTAAAGTCACATGATTGCTTGACGTTCGATTCAGAAAAGCTTGATGACTTCAACAAGTTATATTTATCTAACGTTATCACCAAGCACAAGTCGCTATCTAGCGAGTCCCTAACAAGCACCCTCTTAAGTTCGTTAAATTAATCCGACTTAACAATGAAGAATTCCTCGCTTTTTAATTTTCTAACAACTAAAACAGTTGACGACTCATCTCATGAAGCTCATAAAAGTGAAACTACGCAGTACCAGACCGCTAATTCCTTCGACTCTTGTCTTGAGGTATTGATGGAGCGAGCTAATCTTGACAGCACTGTTGCTGGTCGAGAAAACAGTATAGAATACAATACACTGACTCAGATTGTTTCAGTTTCCCGAAAAGATGCCGATCAATCTTACGTTGATGTTTCGGATGACGAAGATGCTGAACATCAGCTTGATCCTCAGCCATCAAGTTCTGAGCTTGTAGCGGAGCCCTTCAGTGAGATGGAGTCTGAAAATGCTCATGTAGCGTTATTTAAATTCTTATTTGACCCAATTGATCCTTCTTTTCATAATGATGAGTCATCTGATTTGATTCTTTCTACTGAACTCATTAATGATCTTCAGAATCTGAAGGACCGAATGCAGCATCGTTACAACGTTCTTAAGAGAAACCTTTTTAATATTCAATCTCATGAGTGAGCCTATCTTCTTATTGAGTCCCCCTCGTTCCTTTTCTTCAGTTGTTTCGTCTATAATTGGACAGCATCCCCAGCTTTATTGCTTTCCGGAGTTGCATCTGTTATGGCGCGATGATATAGAGCATGTTCTTTCAAGTAAATCTAATATTACTCAATCTCGTTTTGCTCCTAGTGGACTGCTACGAGCAATTGCACAGATTCATGAACAGGTTCAGAATAGTGCTTCCTGCAGTCGTGCATGGATGTGGCTTGCCAATCATAGATCTCTATCTACTAAGGAATTGTTTGATTATTTGTGTGCGGCTCATGAACCCAAGCTATGTATTGAGAAATCGCCTGGAAATACTCGATCAATTGATCGAATGATAAGACTTTTCAAATTTTATCCCAAAGCCAAATTCATCCATCTTACTCGGAGTGTCGTAGGCTCTTCTAAGTCACTTAAGGAGTTTTTTGAACATCGTGATTCAAATCAAGGTGAGCGTAAGAGTCTCCGACATCCACTTGTTAAAGATAACTATGCTTTAATGTGGTATGCTACTCATAAGAGCATATTGAAGTTTCGTTCGATTATACCTCCGTCCAATTTTCTTACAGTCAAGGGTGAGTCTATCCTAACTGAGCCACATTCAGTACTTCCTCAAATCTGCGAGTGGTTAGGAGTGTCGACTGACAAGCGAAGCATCGATGAAATGCTCCATCCAGAGAATTCTCCGTATGCCTTCTTTGGACCCCGTATGGCTCCATGTGGTAATGATCCAAAGTTTATTACTAATCCTGAATTTAGACCGATGCGCAGGAAGGAATATTCATTCGAACAAGTCAGGACTTACCTAAATTCAAATGATCGCTCAAACTTT
Source organism: Synechococcus sp. CBW1107 (assembly GCF_015841355.1). Classification (NCBI taxonomy): domain Bacteria; kingdom Bacillati; phylum Cyanobacteriota; class Cyanophyceae; order Synechococcales; family Synechococcaceae; genus Synechococcus; species Synechococcus sp. CBW1107. The sequence goes on along the minus strand of NZ_CP064908.1, from coordinate 3,007,333 downwards.
ACTCGCTACTACGTGGAGAGGTCTAGTAGCGAGGAAGCTATTTCGCGTTTACAAGATTGGAATCAGTCAATACTTGAACTAGTCTTAGATATCGAAGCACAACTTGGCTACGCTTGAACGAATGAATTTGCTTTCTATTCCCCTCCCTGGAGGGGCCAGCGAGACTCAGCAAATATTGGCTGTCCATCAGTCAATCAATTCTGCCGGACTGTGGGTTCTTCTTACTACGACTTCTTCTCGCACTCTTGTCTATTGTACATCATCTTTTTCTGATGCACGCTTTGTGCTTCCGTACTACTTTGTTTATCTTGGTTCATCGCTCAATGGTGAGCTATTCTTTATAACTGACGAGCCTGAAAGTACTCAACCTTTCTTGTATGTTTTACATTTTGACCCTTCTGTGGGTATCAAAGTGACTAGCGCTAAGATTAATTGCAATTCTAGTCATTGGAATCAATTACTTAAACTCTGTAAACCTCGTGCTAACTTGCTAGGTGCGTCTACTTTGAATAGTTCTCCTTTGCTTAATGATAATGCCTTCAACGAGTCTTTCTTGTCCTCAGTTTGTGTTCCGTTTCATAGTTATCGTGATGTACTATCTATAAGGAATCTTGCATCGCCATTATCATCCTGTTATAATTGCAGTTCGGCAATAGTCAATGCTATCTCTGTTTTTCAATCTCACTATCCGTACCTGTCACCTGTTGATGCTATTGAGTTCAGTGATCATACGGTTGCACTTGTTGCCAATGATTCTTCTATCAGAACTTTGAGTTGTGGGGTTGAATCTAGACTATTTGCCTGTAAGGGCTCGGCTAAGCCTACTCTTGTTCTTGGACGTTCTCTCTTCTCCATTGATAATTCATTGTCATTTGCACCTTCTGCATCAGTCATAGTTCACCCATCATTAGGCTTGGTCTTAGCTTCTTCACAGCATTGTGACTTGTCTTCCAAATTTTCTCAGTCTAACAGGCTTTGTGTATTCAGCCTAGATTATACAACAACTTCTATGTATTGTTCATCTGAATTTGGCTCTACATTTGTATTAGTTGACAAAGTCGTGCATCGTGACCATGATCTTGTGCCGATGCTTGTGCATCATCTAGATTATTCCCAAACGCTTTTTTATTCGTCTCGGGTTGATCGTTCAGTTATTTATTTCTTAGATGACGTTCAAATTTCATAATTGTTTCACAAGCAAATTCCATTTTTATTTACGAATCGTTCATACTGTAAATTATGCTTAGACCTGCATGCCGCTACGTGTAGATTGCGTTACATCTATAGCTATGCCCCCTGTTATGTGTTGATGTGTGTCTAATTTAAAGTTTTGTGATGCTAAGCGATTCTTTGCTAAGCGGACAGCCTCTGAATTCCAAGCCTTGCCGGTAAAAAATGCAGGCTATTTTGGGATGTCGAGTGATATACGCGGTCCATTCTTTTTGCCTAGTGCATTACATGAGGCTAGATGCTTGTAAGTACTATCGACGTTAAGTCTTTAACATTCAGTTTAATACTTTACTTCGTCTCGTGCATCTTGTTGAATTCTAATTTGTTGCGCCGGCACCCCCGGGTTCAGGAAAGATGTCCCCCCTTTCATTCGTACATCCGGGGGCTTGAGGACATGACCAATGCGTCGTTACAGCGAGGCCGTCAAGGCTGATGTGAGAAGGCGGATGAGCCCGCCCCAGAGGCAGAGCGTGGCCCGGATTTCAGAAGAGATGGGCATCCACGTGATCACTCTCTACAAATGGAGGAAGGCCTGGCGGTTGCAGGGGGAAGTGGTGCCGGCATCCGAGAGGGAACCAGAAGGCTGGAGCGCTGCCGACAAGTTCACCGTGGTCCCCCTGCGTCAGGAAAGTTGTCCGCTCGGTCTGACCCATCCACCAGGGGGCCAAACCGACGACCATGAAACCGACCTATGACACCGCTGTGCGGGACCAAGTCCGCCAGCGCATGAGCCCGCCAAACCGGGAGAGCGTGGCCGAGATCGCCCGCTCTACCGGGATCACGACCCAGACCCTCTACAACTGGCGCAGCCAGTGGCAGAAGCAGGGTCAGCTCGTGCCAGCCACCACCAAGCCGCCAGAGCAGTGGAGCGCTCTCGACAAGCTGGCCGCTGTGATCCAGGCGGCCGGCCTGAGTGGCCCTGATCTCGGGGTAGCGCCCCTCCGAGTGGTGTAACTCAGGAGGTCCTGTGACCCTCTCCGGAGGGTGAACAGGAGCAGTCAGGGGATGACTGCTTGGAAGCTGATTGCGCAGCTCCATTGATCCATTATGAACCCTGATCGCTGAATTGGCAACTCAGCGATCGATGTGTTCTGTGTAGATCGAGGTAGAAGCTGGTGCGCTTCAGCTGATGGTTGCAGCCGGCTGGGCGTTCGGATCTGCATCGGTGAGCTCCAAGGGCTCTTCTGGCTCTGGGATCTTGGCCATGGTGGCCTCAGAGAAGAGCGGCGTCCCAGCAAGTGGTGTAACTCAGGAGGATCAGCCCCGGCGTAGCCGGGGCTGACGGCTCACCTCCCTCAGATTTCAGCTGTGGCAATGGGTGGGCCGGTCTGTGACCCTGTTCGGAGAACTACCACCAAACCGAACACAGACCATGACCCTCACCCATAGTGGCGCCTCCGAGCTGAGCCAGCTCATGGAGGGCACCACCGCTGGCGCCCTGATCCCAGAGATCGTGCGCCGGGGTTTCCAGGACCTGCTGGAAGCCGAGGTTTCTGCCCTCACGGGCGCTCAACTCCATGAGCGCTGCCCCGATCAGCGCTCCACCCATCGCAACGGCTACCGGGAGCGGCTGCTCACCACCCAGGTGGGCGACCTCAGCCTGGCCATTCCCAGGTTGCGGCAGGGCAGCTTCTTTCCCAGCTGGCTGGAGCCACGCCGCCGGGTGGACAAGGCGCTCTACGCCGTGGTGATGGAGGCCTACACCGGCGGGATCTCCACCCGCAAGGTCGACGCCCTGGTGGAGGCGCTGGGCGGGGCCAGCGGCATCTCCAAATCGGAGGTGAGCCGCATCTGCCAGGGGCTCGATGAGCAGGTGAAAGCCTTTCTGGGCCGGCCGCTTGACCATGCCCGCTTTCCCTACGTCTACCTCGACGCCACCTACCTCCACGGCCGCCTGGGCCGAAATATGCAGGTGGTGTCGCGGGCGGTGGTGGTGGCGATCGGCATCAATGCCCTCGGCTACCGCGAAGTTCTCGGCATTGCCGTGGGCGACAGCGAGGCGGAGGGCTTCTGGCGTCAGTTCCTGGGCTCACTCAAGGAGCGTGGCCTCGACGGCACCCGCCTGGTGATCTCGGATGCCCACCTGGGCCTGACGGCAGCGATCAAGCGGATGTTCCAGGGCAGTAGCTGGCAGAGGTGCCGGGTGCACTTCCTGCGCAACCTGCTGAGCCATGTGCCCAAGGCCGGCCAGGACATGGTGGCCGCTGCCATGAAAGCGGTGTTCGTGATCCAGGCTCCAGATCAGGTGCGCGCCCACTGGCAGCGGGTCACCGAGATGCTGCGCAAGCAGTTCCCCGGCGCCGTGCCCGTGATGGAAGCCGCCCGGGACGACGTGCTGGCCTTCCTGCACTTCCCCCAGGAGCACTGGCGCAAGGTCTGGAGCACCAACCCGCTCGAGCGCCTCAACAAGGAGATCAAACGCCGCACCAACGTGGTCGGCATCTTCCCCAATGATCCAGCGATCGTGCGCCTGGTGGGCAGCCAGCTGCTGGAGCAGCAGGAGGAATGGCAGCTGGAGCGTCGCCGCTTCTTCTCTGAGGCCACCATGGCCAAGATCCCAGAGCCAGAAGAGCCCTTGGAGCTCACCGATGCAGATCCGAACGCCCAGCCGGCTGCAACCATCAGCTGAAGCGCACCAGCTTCTACCTCGATCTACACAGAACACATCGATCGCTGAGTTGCCAATTCAGCGATCAGGGTTCATAATGGATCAATGGAGCTGCGCAATCAGCTTCCAAGCAGTCATCCCCTGACTGCTCCTGTTCACCCTCCGGAGAGGGTCACAGGACCTCCTGAGTTACACCACTCGGAGGGGCGCTACCGGGCGCGCACCTGATCTGGAGCCTGGATCACGAACACCGCTTTCATGGCAGCGGCCACCATGTCCTGGCCGGCCTTGGGCACATGGCTCAGCAGGTTGCGCAGGAAGTGCACCCGGCACCTCTGCCAGCTACTGCCCTGGAACATCCGCTTGATCGCTGCCGTCAGGCCCAGGTGGGCATCCGAGATCACCAGGCGGGTGCCGTCGAGGCCACGCTCCTTGAGTGAGCCCAGGAACTGACGCCAGAAGCCCTCCGCCTCGCTGTCGCCCACGGCAATGCCGAGAACTTCGCGGTAGCCGAGGGCATTGATGCCGATCGCCACCACCACCGCCCGCGACACCACCTGCATATTTCGGCCCAGGCGGCCGTGGAGGTAGGTGGCGTCGAGGTAGACGTAGGGAAAGCGGGCATGGTCAAGCGGCCGGCCCAGAAAGGCTTTCACCTGCTCATCGAGCCCCTGGCAGATGCGGCTCACCTCCGATTTGGAGATGCCGCTGGCCCCGCCCAGCGCCTCCACCAGGGCGTCGACCTTGCGGGTGGAGATCCCGCCGGTGTAGGCCTCCATCACCACGGCGTAGAGCGCCTTGTCCACCCGGCGGCGTGGCTCCAGCCAGCTGGGAAAGAAGCTGCCCTGCCGCAACCTGGGAATGGCCAGGCTGAGGTCGCCCACCTGGGTGGTGAGCAGCCGCTCCCGGTAGCCGTTGCGATGGGTGGAGCGCTGATCGGGGCAGCGCTCATGGAGTTGAGCGCCCGTGAGGGCAGAAACCTCGGCTTCCAGCAGGTCCTGGAAACCCCGGCGCACGATCTCTGGGATCAGGGCGCCAGCGGTGGTGCCCTCCATGAGCTGGCTCAGCTCGGAGGCGCCACTATGGGTGAGGGTCATGGTCTGTGTTCGGTTTGGTGGTAGTTCTCCGAACAGGGTCACAGACCGGCCCACCCATTGCCACAGCTGAAATCTGAGGGAGGTGAGCCGTCAGCCCCGGCTACGCCGGGGCTGATCCTCCTGAGTTACACCACTTGCTGGGACGCCGCTTTCTGCAACTAATGAAGAACATTGACAACTTCCCCCAGGCTTGCGTCACTTGTCATCAACGTGTAATTATGAATAGAGGGAGTGCAAGCACCGTAAAATGGAGTTCTTTGTTACCAATCTGGATGATTCAGGAGTCGGCAGTCTCAGGTGGGCAATTAGTAATGCTAATAGTACGGCTGGATTTGACTCAATCCGATTCGACTCCGCCTTGGCTGGAGGAACAATCAGTCTTTTAGATAGTCTCCCTGTGATTACTGATCGGGTATCGATCAGTGGATTGATTCAAGACACGAGCGAGCCCAGCATTGGCATTGATTTCAATGGGGAAAGTGGACTAACTTTCCGTGGCGGGAATGCTGCAGGGTCAAGTATTAGTGGATTTGCCATTATGGATGCTGGTGGCAACGGCCTTACACTTGATGCAAATAATATAACGATTCAGAGCAACTATATTGGTCTGATGCTGGATGGTGTCACCGACAGTGGCAATTCAGGTAATGGGATACTAATTACGGCCAACTCACAAGACAATATGATTGGTGCTTTCATGGATCCCATTACAGGGCTAAGTTATGATAGTTCTTTTTCTAATGTCATCAGTGGCAATGGTGGTTCTGGTATTTTTTTAGAAGGTGCTAGTACCAATACTATCTCAGGTAACAACATTTCTGTGACTGGAGATAGCAACCGCGGAATTCTTGTGACAGAGAGCCGAGCCAATACCTCCTCGATCAGCGATCTCAAGATAATCGATAATATGATTGAAGTCAACGGTGCGCAAACAGCTGGTGTTGAAGTGGTCGTTTCCAATGGTTATCTCGCCAAACTCGACATATCTGGGAATAAGGTCAGTACTGATGGAGCTTTCTTGTCACATGGGATTCGCATTTTGGCCTCGAAGACGGGTTCAATTGGTGCCACAATCATTAATGACAATGACATTATTACATCGGGTCCTCTCTCCGAAGGGATTTATCTAAGCAGCCTTGATGGAGCATCTATTGGCCAAGCAACCGTCAATAACAACATCGTCTTGACGACTGGTGACGTAGGCAGTGACTCTCGCAACCAATACAACTTGGAGTCAGATGGGATTTATGTTAACGCTCTCAGGAATGGTAGTTTTGGTAAACTCGAAATAAGCGGCAATGAGGTGACTACGTATGGCAATGATGCAGATGGAATTTACTTAATAGCTGGTGTTGATGCAGTGGTGAGCCAAGCGCTGGTATCGAATAATACGGTTTCAACACTTGCGAGTAATCCAGTTCAAAGCAATCAGGCTGCCGAAGGCATCAAAATTCTGTCTTACGCAGACTCTCTCATTAGGGTTGCACTCTATGATAATCTTATTCTTCAATCGGAAGGTACTGGTATTCAATTAAAAACTCAAAGCGGCATTCGACCCAACGATGGTGGCTCAATCTTCGCCGATGTACAGGGCAATACAGTAATAAATGCAAATTCATCTGGCCAGATTGACGCTTCACCCTATGGTGCTTCTAACCCAAATAATGTAGGCACAATCACGCTTGTGGGTGAACGCCCAAAAGATGTACTCTCGAGCAATAACCCTGCCGATCAAGCGGCTTACTCTGTAACTGGCGACATACTCTTCGCGCCGACTGCCAATGCCAGGACTGTAAAAGAAAAATCTATTAGCTAGGAAAAAAAATTATTTAGGTTCCTAATGAGGAAATCAGTATCTTCTTTACCTATTCTTGAGGCCTGAAAAAGCGTGGATATATTTTATGGTAATGTGTAAGTTAAAACTACGCTTGAATCAGAAGAAGTAGACCCAGCGTGGTGCTGATGGCGCAGGTTGCGACTCCTCGCCTTCGCTGGGTCTATCCCTTCCATCCACCCGGCAAGCCCTGTGGCTGCGTGCCCAGGACCTGCTTTTGATCCACAGACTCCAACACTGATCCTGCAGGTGGAGCGCTACAACTTCAGGCGCCATGGGGACATGGAGACCTCCACCCTCTCTCCTCAGGTGCAGGTACGCAGAATTTCCAGCGATGGCCTTGAGCCATCAGGTCCTGCGGTAGCTGCTCGGCTGCTGAGACCCGGTCTTCGAGGAAGGAAATCCATCAGTCGGAGGGACATCCTGAGTTCAGTCCAAGAACGGATCCAATGACTCCAGCAGCAGGACCAGAAGATCCTCCAAGCACAGGATGGTGGATGGGCGGATCCATCCGATCGTCGTGTGGGACTCGAAGAGTTCTGGATCACCCTGAGCCAGAAGCAG